>JAOBWH010000125.1 GCA_025463265.1 Ilumatobacteraceae bacterium | reverse complement strand
GCCGCGCGCCACCGCCCGCGGCCTCGAGGTGAAGCTGAAGGACGAGGGCCGCTGGATCGACGCGGTCGCGCCGGACGACGGCGCCATCATCAACACCGGTCTCATGCTGGAGGTCATCACCAACGGCCTCATCACGCCGGGCGTCCACCGGGTCGTCGCCGATCCGGCCCAGCCCGGCGACCGCTACTCGGTGGTGCAGTTCTGCCACCCCACGCCGTGGACCATCCTCAGCCCGGTCGCCACCTGCGTGACCGCCGAGCACCCGCAGCGCTTCGCCCCCATCGCCGCCGCCGACGCACTGGACCTCGTGCTCTACGAGATCAACCTGATCGAGGGTGCCCGCGGCAGCTGATCAGTCCAGGTAGCGGACCGTCACGCTCCCGTTGCTGCTGGTGGCGACGATGCGGCGCTCGCTGGCGGGATCGGATGTCACCAGGTTGTCGGTCGAGCCGTTGCCGCTGCTGATGTCGACGGCGTAGCCCTCGTCGCCCCGGGGGACGGCGACCTCGACGCTGCCGTTGTCGGAGCTGGCGATGGCCGACAGGGGAGCGGTGGCGAACTCGATGCGCACCGACCCGTTGCTGCTGTCGGCCTGGATGCTCTCGGTCGCCAGGCGCGAGGCCCGGACGCTGCCGTTGTCGGAGTGCAGGCGGGTGGCGCCGGAGAGGGACTCGGCCTCGACGCTCGCGTTGTCCGACTCGGCGTCGACCCGGCCGCTGAGCCCGCGGAGGCTCACGGAGTCGTCGGTGGACCGGACCTTCACCTCCAGGTCCCTCGGGATCACGATGCGGAGATCCGCGCTGCACCACTGGTTCTCGAGGACCAGACGGCACCGCACCCGGACCTGGAGCCGGTCCCCGACGACCTCGTGCGTGAAGCGGGTGGCGACCATGCCGTCGCTCACGTGGGCGTCGATGCGCACGTCGTCGACGTCGGCCCCGACGACCTCGATGGTGCCGCCCTGGCTGGCGACGTCGAGGACGGTCACCGCCGGGTCCGTGACCCGGACCGTCTCCTCGCGCTCCTCGTGGGCGAGCACGCCGACCACCTGGAAGGTGCTGTAGAGCAGGCCCACCACCGCGGCGAGGCTGCCGACCGCCAGCCAGGCGGCGCTGAGCGTCGGCGTGGTGCGGACCCGAGCCGGCCCCACGGGGGCCGGCGGGGGCGGCGGGAGGTGCGGGAGGTGCGGGTGGGGGGTGGTCGGGTCGTCGGTCATCACGCCTCCAGCCAGCGCAGCACGGCCAGGACCCGACGGTGGTCGTCGGTGGCGGGCGGCAGGTCGAGCTTCAAGAAGATGTTCCCCACGTGCTTCTCGACGGCCTTGTCGCTGACGACCAGCTCGCGCGCGATGGCGGGGTTGGTGCGGCCCTCGGCCATGAGGGCCAGGACCTCGGACTCCCTCGGCGAGAGCCGTTCGAGCGGGTCGCGCTTGCGGGACCGCGCCAGCAGCTGGGCCACCACCTCGGGGTCGAGGGCGGTGCCGCCGCCGCCCACCCGTCGGACGGCCCCGAGGAACTCGCTCACATCGGCGATGCGATCCTTGAGCAGGTAGCCGATCGACGAGGTGTCGCGCGCCAGCAGGTCGGTGGCGTAGCGCTCCTCGACGTACTGCGAGAGCACGAGGATGGCGATGCTGGGCCACCGCTCGCGGACCTGGAGGGCGGCGCGCAGGCCGTCGTCGGTCATCGTCGGCGGCATGCGGACGTCGACCACGGCGAGGTCGGGCTGGTGGCGGTGCACCGCGGTGAGCAGCTCGTCGGCATCGCCCACGGTGGCGACCACCTCCTCGCCGGCGTCGATCAGGATCCGGGTCAGACCGGCTCGGAGCAGGACGGAGTCCTCGGCGATCACGATGCGCACGGGAGCTCCACGGAGATGGTGGTGGGACCGCCGTCGGGGCTGACGACGAGCAGGTTGCCGCCCAGCCCGTCGACCCGTTCCCGCAGGCCCTGGAGGCCGGTGCCGCGGGAGGCGTCGGCCCCGCCGACCCCATCGTCTCGCACTTCGATCACGAGACGGGCGCCGGAGCGCTCGATGGCGACCTCGGCCCGGGTGGCCTGGGCGTGGCGGGCGACGTTGGTGAGCGCCTCGTTGACGATGAAGTAGGCCGCGCTCTCCACGGCCGGGGCGGGCCGGGGATCGACGCGGACCTTCAACGCGACGGGGACCGGGGCTCGGGCGACCACGGCGGAGAGGGCGGCGTCGAGGCCGCGGTCCTCGAGGATCACGGGGTGGATGCCCCGGACCAGGTCCCGGATGTCCTTGAGGGCGGCCTTGGCCTCCTCGTGGGCGGCGGCCACCAGCACCTTGGCGGCCTGGGGGTCGTCGTCGAGCTTCTCGCGGGCGGCGCCCAGCTCGGCGGCGAGGGCCACCAGGCGCTGCTGGGCCCCGTCGTGCAGGTCCCGCTCGATGCGGCGCCGCTCCGTCTCGGCACTGTCGACGGCGGACGAGCGCTGCTCCTCGGCCTTCTGGAGCAGTCGGGCCATCTCGGCGTCGCTGGTCCGCCCGAGCAGCAGCCGGGTCATCCCGGACTGGAGGTTGGCGGCACCGATGGTCACCCACGGCGCCACGGCGGCCAGCCCGAGGGCACCGACCGCCGCCGTGGCCAGCGCGCCGGGCCCCGGACCGATCTCGAACAGCCAGAACTTGGCGGTCCCGCCCGGCAGCTGCCCGGCGTAGAGCGGCAGGGCGAGCAGCGCCAGCGACCCGGCCCACGTGGTGGCCGTCGTGAGCCAGCAGCCGAGCGACACCGGGAACAGCAGGAAGGCGTTGGCGATCTCCCGCCAGCGCGAGCGGGTGCGGACCCGCTCCCACAACCGGCGGAACCAGTTCCGGCCCTGGAGGGGCGGCACGGGATCGACCAGGTCCAGCCCGAGCAGCGAGGCCGCCCGGCTGCGATCGATGCTCGCGAGGATCCGGGCTGCGACGAACAGCGCCCACGCCGCCGGGATGGCCAGCACCAGCGTGATCAGCAGGGAGAACGTGAGCACGGTGAGGCCGAGGACCGTGGTGAACGACACCATGCCGAGCGGCACGCCGATGGCCAGGTAGGCCGACGAGCGCCACAGCCGCGAGACGTTGCCCCAGGGGCGCAGGAGGAGAGGCATGGTGCCGCTCACGTTACGGTCGGTCACCGGATGCGTCCCGGTCTCACGACTCGGCGATGGCGGCGAGCACATCGAGCTTGGCGGCTCGGTGGGCCGGGCGGACCGCCGCCAGCACGCCGGCGCCGATGGACAAGACGAGCACGACCGCCAGGGTCGGGGTGGGCAGCTGGAAGGAGACGAAGCCCTCCTGGGCGCTCAGCGCCCGGACCAGGCCCCAGCCGAGGAAGGTCCCGACGCCGAGGCCCACGACCGTGCCGACCACCGCGGTGATGACCGACTCCCAGCGGACCATGGCCCGCAGCTTGCCCCGGGTGAGCCCGACCGCTCGCAGGAGACCGAGCTCCCGGGACCGCTCGTGGATGGAGAGGGACAAGGTGTTCGCCAGGCCGATGAGGGCGATGATGATCGCCAGCACGAGCATCCCGTACACCAGCGTCAGGAGCTGGTTGACCTGGCCGGCGACCCGATCGATGTACTGGTCGCGGTCCTCGACCTTCGGGGCGCCGAACGCTTCGGCGGCCTGCTCGACCGCCTGCCGGCCCTGCTCGAGGGACGTCCCGTCCTCCAGGCCGACCAGCACGGCGACGTTGCCGGGCCGCAGCTCGTGCGGGGTCCAGTCCGCCTGGTTCATCACGATGTCGCCGAGCAGCTCGCCGACGCCGTACACGGCGCCCACCTCGAACGTGGACGACTCGCCGTCGGCGAACTCCATGGTCAGCTCCTCGCCGAGGGCGAGCCCCTCGTCGGTGGCGTAGCCCTCGGTGATGGCGATCTGGCCGGGAGGCAGCTGGGCGAGGTCGCCCCGCTGGACGTCGAGGTCGAGCAGGTCCGCCATGGCGGCGGGGTCGCCGGCGGTCGGGTACACCGTGGTCCCGTCGACGGTGGCGATGACGTTGCTCAGCCCCACCGTCTCGGACACCTCGGGCAGCCCGTCGATGGTGGTGGCCAGCTGGGGACTGAGCCCCGAGCTGCTGAACCCGTCCTGCATGACCACCAGGTCGCCGCCGAAGCTCTGCGAGACGGTGTCGTCGATCGAGCGACTGAGCGACGAGCCGAAGGTGGCGAACAGCGCCACGACGGCTGCACCGATCACCAGGGCCAGCGCGGCGCCGCTGGTGCGGCGGGGGTTCCGCATGGCGTTGCGGCGGGCGAGCTGGCCGACCAGGCCCCGGGTGCCGGCGACCGGGGCGCCGATCACCGCGGCGGCGGGCCGGGCGATGACGGGTCCGAGCGTGACGGCGGCGACGAAGATCAACAGCGCGCCGATGCCGGCGCGGCTCATGGCGCCCTCGGCGCTGCTGGTCGCGGTGACCATGACGAACGTGCCGAGGGCCGCCACGGCCACGCCGATCCCGGTGCGGATCTTCGAGACCGAGGTGGATTCTGCCGCCGAGTCGCGCAGCGCCTCGATCGGCGCGATCCGAGACGACCGGACCGCGGGCATGGTGGCGGCGACCAGCGTGGCGGCGAGGCCGATGCCGAAGCTGATGACCATCGGCGCCAGCTGCACCACGAGCCCGTCGCCGGGCAGGTCCAGGCCGAAGCCGGCGAGCAGCGCCTTGAGCCCGAGCGCCAGGCCCAGGCCGGCGGCGAGACCGACCGCGGAGGCGAGGGCGCCGATGACGACGGCCTCGATCATGGCGATGCCGAGGACCTGGCTGCGGCCGGCACCGATCGCCCGCATCAGGGCGGACTCCCGGCTGCGCTGGGCGCTGAGGATCATGAACGTGTTGGCGATGCTGAAGGTGGCGACCACCAGGGCGACACCGGCGAACGCCAGGAGGAAGTACTTGAGGAACCCGAGGAAGTCACCCTGGATGTCCTGCTGCTGCTCGGCCGTGAGCTCGGCGCCGGTGATGGCCTCGGCCTTCTCCGGCACGACCTCGGCGATGGCGTTGCTCAGCTCGGCGGCGGAGGCGGACCCGTCGCCGCGCACCCGGATGTCGGACACCTCGCCGGGCTGGCCGAGCAGGTCGACCGCCTGGTCCTCGGTGAGCCCGATGTAGGTGGCGCCGGCCATCGAGGTCTCGTCGCCGAAGCCGACCAGGCCGACCACCTCCACCTCGACGGGGTCGGGGGTGCGGATGGTGGCGGTGTCGCCGACGGCGAGCCCGCCCTCGGCGGCGCTGTGGGCGTCGATCACGGCCTCGCGGCCGTTGGCGGGAGCCCGACCTGACGTGACCGTGTACGGGTTGAGCTTGGCATCGCCGACCCACGCGCCGGCATCGGTGGGGGGTCCCTCGCCGCCGATGGGGGACCCGTCGGAGCCGAGGATCTGGGCGGTGCCGTTGATCTCGCCGACGGCGGCGGCCACGCCCGGCACGGCGGCGACCTGGTCCACGAGCGAGGCGTCGAGGTTGGCGCGCTGGCGGCCCTGGTCGCTGTTGATGGAGGTGGCGCTGCGCACCACCACGTCGGTGCCGGCGTTGGCCTGGCGGAAGACGGTGCCGAAGCTCGAGTCGAGCGTGTCGCCCAGCACGAGGGTCGCGGCGAGGAAGGCGACGCCGAGCACGACCGCGGTGGCCGTCCCGATCACGCGCCGCTTGCGGGCCCACAGGCCCTGGAGGGTCATCCGGAACAGCATCAGTCCCCCAGCGCCTTCATGCGGTCGAGGACCGTGGTGGCGGTCGGGTCGACGAGACGGTCCACGATCTGGCCGTCAGCGAGGAACAGCACGCTGTCGGCGTACGACGCGGCGACCGGGTCGTGGGTGACCATGACGACGGTCTGATCGAAGCGGTCGACCGCCTCGCGGAGGAACGAGAGCACCTCGGTGCCGCTGCGGCGGTCGAGGTTGCCGGTGGGCTCGTCGGCGAAGACGACCTCGGGCTTGCTGGCCAGGGCTCGGGCTACGGCGACCCGCTGCTGCTGGCCGCCCGAGAGCTCGCTCGGGCGGTGGTGGAGGCGGTCCTCCAGCCCGACGGTGGCGATGACCTTCGCGAGCCAGGCCGCGTCGGGCTTCTGGCGGGCGAGGTCCATGGGGAGCGTGATGTTCTCTCCGGCCGAGAGGGTGGGGAGGAGGTTGAACGCCTGGAACACGAACCCGATCCGCTCCCGGCGGACCCGGGTCAGCTCCCGGTCGCTGAGCGAGTCCAGCTCCTGGTCGCCCACGTACACGTGGCCGCTGGTCAGCGTGTCGAGACCGGCCAGGCAGTGCATCAAGGTGCTCTTGCCGGACCCGGAGGGGCCCATGACGGCGGTGAAGGTGCCGGCCGGCACCTCGACGGTCACGCCGTCGAGCGCCCGGACCTCGGTGCTGCCGGAGCCGTAGACCTTGACGGCGTCGACGGTGCGGGCGGCGGCCGGCCGGCTGGTGCGCGCGGGGGCGGGTGCCTGATCCGGGCTGGAGGTGGTGGTTGCGAGCGGCATCGACCGCGTCCCTTCGTCGTCGTTCGGGCAGCGTTCGTGCTGCCCTGACGAAGGTACGGATCCCCAGCCAGGAGGAGAATGGGGTCCCCCGGTGTCTGCAGGGTGGGGGTATCCCTACCCGGGAGGACCCAGGTCTCAGGTGCCGAAGAGGGGGAGTGACGTGGTGCAGGCGATGGGGCGCTGGTCAGCGGGCTCGAGGGCGTTGAGGACCAGCTGGTACACGTTCGTGTCGTAGACGATGCCGAGGTGGTCGGTGAGATCTCCCTGGCACACGTCCTGGAGCGTGATGTTCTGCACCGTGGCGCCCGCGCCGGCGGTGATGAACGCCTGGCGGTAGGGGGTGACGACCTCGTCGTACTTCGTGGCGATGTTGACGTAGCGGAGGCCGGGTCGGGTCTCGCCGTTGCCGTTGAGGTCCCGGAAGAAGGACGAGTCGGGGTCCGCCTGCTGCTGGAGGGCCGGCAGGCCGATCCAGTTGGTGAGGGCGAAGATCGGATCCACGGCACCGATGAAGCGGCCGAGGAGGAGCAGCCCGCTCACGGTGGTGGCGTGGTTCGACGGAGCCAGCCCGACGACGTTGGCCACCTTCGAGGAGCCGCCGATGAGGTTGGCGTAGTAGCGCGCCACGGAGCCGCCCTGCGAGTGGCCGACGAGGTCGACCCTGGCGGCGCCGGTCTTGGTCCGGACGTTGTCGACGAAGCGGCCGATCTGCGCAGCAGAGGTGGGGATGTCGCCCAGGCCCTTGAACACGGAGCTCTCCGACGCGCCGTAGTTCACGGCGAACACGCAGTACCCGTACGACTTCAGCACCGGAGCGAGGCCGCTCCACGAGTCGTAGGCGTTGCCGCCGGTGCCGTGGATCAACACGACGGGGTTCGGGTGAGCCGCCGAGGGCTTGCAGGAGTAGTCGTTCGCGTTGGCCGGGTTGCGCATCGGGTCCAGGCCCGAGCCGATGCCGCCGGCGATGACGTTGCCGGGGGCGCCGAACTTGGCCGGCGGGATGGTGCGCGCCGTGGGCGGCTGTGGCTGGCACGCCGCCAGCGTGACGACGGCGGCGAAGGCCACCATGGCCAGGACGGGCTTGCGGAGTCGATCCATGGGTCCCCTTGCGTGCGCCGCCGCAGCGGCCGTGTCCAGTGCCGCACCCCTCGAGCGGCAGCGGCCAACCTACCCCGCGGTGACGCCCGTCACCCATTTCTTCGACATCACCTCATGTCGAGGTCCGAGGTCCCGGGCCGGGGTCCCGGATCCCGGATCCCGGTTCAGAGGCGGGGGAGGACCATGGTGTCGATGTCGGCCTCCAGCCGGGCCAGCTCACGGGCGATCATCTCGCCGCGGGCGTTGAGCTTGGTGGTGGCGTAGGCGCTGGTGTGCAGCTCGCCCATCCGGCGGGCCTCGGCGACGGCGGAGTCCAGGAGGGCGTCCTCGGGCACGACCCGGTCCAGGAAGCCGACCTTCACCGCGTCGGCGGCGTCGTACACCCGGGCGCCCATGGTCGACGCCGTGAACGACCGGGTGACCAGCCGGTCCCGGGCCAGCTCGGTGGCGAACTTCGGGAGCTGGAGGCCGATCGACACCTCGTTGAGCCCGATCTTCGACGGGACGTCGGCGCCGATGCGCAGGTCGCACGACAGGAGGGTGAGCGCCCCGCCGGCCAGGGCGTGGCCGGTGCAGGCCGCCACGGTGGGGAGGCCGAGGCCGTAGAGCCGCATCCAGAACCGGGCGCCGCGGACCACGAGACCGCGCATCTGGGCGACGCTGCTGGTCATCTCGTCGAGGGCGAACCCGGCGGAGAACCGGCCCGGTCGGCCCACCAGCACCAGTGCCCTGGCCCCGTCGATCTCGGTGTGGTCGAGGTGGGCTTCGAGGCGGACGAGCGCCGCCGTCGAGAACGCGTTGGCCTTGCCGTCATCGAGGGTGACGACCGCGACGCCGTCATCGAGCCGGTAGGTGGAGGGGGTCTCGGTCATGGCGCAGCAACCTAGCGCCGGACCCCCTGGGGCCTAGACGGGTGTGGGGTGCTGGCGCCGGGCGTGCACGGCCCGGTCGAGCGCGGAGGGGTCGAGCGTGCCGATGATGCGGCCGTCGGGCGCGGTGACCATGGCGTGGCGGACATCCGCGCCCTCCACCTTCTGCAGCGCGGGGATGAGCTGCTCGTCGGCTGCGACGAGCGTCACCCGGTCCAGGGGGTAGGCCAGGGCGGCGACCGGGAGCTGGTCCCAGCTCTCCGGCGGCACCGCCCGGATGGCGGCGGCGGTCAGCAGGCCGCTGACCTGGCCGTCGGGGCCGACCACCGGGTACGCCTGGTGCTCGGGGCGGGGGAAGCTGGTCCGGAGGAACTCGCCGACCGTGGACCACGAGGCGGCCGTGGGCGGTCCCGCCGCCATGGCGTCGGTGACCGACAGGCCCTCGAGCGCCTTGTAGAGCGGTGCCGACCGGACCTGCTGGAAGGCGCTCCACGCCACGAAGAAGCCGACGATGACGTTGAACCAGCCGAACGTCGCTCCGCCCCGGCTCAGGTTCCGGAGGCCCCAGGTGGCCAGGGCCATGCCGGCGACGATGCCGGCGGCACCAGACCACAGCATGGCGGTGGCCTGGCTGTTGGTGGCCCGCCAGATGATCGACGACAGGACCTTGCCGCCGTCGAGGGGCGCAGCCGGGACCATGTTGAGCACGGCCAGGAAGATGTTCACGTAGCCGGCCCAGAAGAACAGGGCGCCCACGAGGTCCCAGGTGCCGGAGTCCGGGAGCAGGAAGGCACCCACGAGGAACACCACGCCGCAGGCGGCGCTGGCGATGGGGCCGACCACCGAGACCCGGAACTCGGCGCCCGGGGTGGTGGGCGACGACTCCATGCGGGTCACGCCGCCGAGGAGGGTGAGGCCCATGCTCTCCACCCCGATGCCTTCGTCCTGGGCCACCAGGGCGTGGCCGATCTCGTGGACGAGCAGCGACAGGAACAGGAACAGCGCCCCGCCGATGCCGGCGATCCAGTAGGCGTACTCCTCGTGGCCGCGGCTCAGGCCGGGCAGCTGCGCGGTGGCCAGGGTGACGGAGATGAAGGCGGCGAACAAGAACACCGTCACGTCCATGCCCAGCTTGATCCCGAAGATCCGACCGAGGGGGATGTCCTTGCCCATCGGCCGAATCTACCGGCGCTCGCCCGTGGTCGCGCCCGCGGCGCCGAGGCGGGGCCGGCTCAGAAGCGCGCCGCGTAGGCGGCGCTGGTGCGCAGCGCGTGGGCCACGTCGGCCAGGGTGTCGGTGTCGGCGAGGACCGGGTTCAGCAGCGCCTCGTACCCCGCCTTGTTCGGGAACTTCTGGAGCATGGTCCGGTGCAGGCGGAACACGGCGACGTGGTCGACCCTCTTGTTCACGTTCTCGGAGGACTCCGAGAAGTTGATCATGACGTCGCCGCGGTTCTTGGTCTTGTTGTCGAGGCGGGTGAGCCAGAAGGCTCTGCCGGTGGGGTCCGAGGGCCGGCCGAGGACGTTCTGGTACACGAGCTCGATGAAGGCGGCGTTGGAGACCGAGCCGTACTTGGTCCTGAACTCGCTGCTCTCGGCGAACTTCTTGGCCGCGTTGATGAGGCCCTTGCCGACGTCGAGCTGGTGCTGCCAGTAGGCGAAGCCGTCGGGGTCGGGCGGCCGCTTGAAGTACGCCAGGTAGAGGCGCACCAGCCGGGCGTCATCGAGGGTCTGCGGGTCCTGCACGAACTGGACCGCGAGCGCGTCGGGGTCGATCGAGCAGTCGGCGACCCCGGCGACGAGTGCGGACTTGGTGGCCGCGATCGCCGCCGTCTTGCCGGCGTCCGCCGCCAGCTGGGTCACCAGCTGCGTCGGCGTCGCGAACGGCACCAGGCTCGGCGCGCACGGCGCCGTCGTCGTGGTGGTCGACGTGGGGGCGGTGGTGCTCGTGGTGCTGGTGGTCGACGTCGTGCTGGTCGAGGTCGAGCTCGACGTCGAGGACGTGGTGCTGGTCGAGGTCGAGGTCGACGTCGAGATGCTGGTCGAGGTCGACGTCGAGGTGCTGGTCGAGGTCGAGGTGGTTGTGGTGGCCGTGCCCGTGATCACCCACGGCTCGACGATCGCCAGCTCGAAGGCGCCGGTCTCCGAGTGGGTGGCCGTGACCTTGAAGATCACCGGGTACGTGCCCGGCGTGGACGGGGTGCCGGTGACGCGGCCGGTGGAGGCGTCGATGGCGGTGCCCGGCGGCAGGTTCAGGGCGCTGACGATCGTGGACAGCGTCCCCGTCGGCGTCGGATGGGTCGACGTGAACGGGAGCGTGCGGTCGACCGGTGATCCGGACGGATCGGTGGGCGATCCGAGCGACCCGATGGTCACGACCGGACCGGTGAGGTCCAGCTTCATCGAGCCCGGAGCGCCGGGGGCCTGACCGGTGCCCGTCCGGTTGCCGCTCGACGTGCCGAGCAGCTGGTACCAGGAGGACCCGCCGCCCCCGCCGCCGCCGGGCCCGCCGGCCGAACCGGCCGTGTTGCCGGCGCCGCCGCCGCCGCCACCGGTGTAGCCGCCTCCGCCGCCACCTCCCGTCGCTCCGGTACCGCTGGAGCTGCCGCCGCTGCCGCCGTTGCCGCCGAAGCTGGCGTTCGGCGTGGCGCCGGCGCTGCCGTTGCCCGTCTCCCCGGCACCGCCGCCGCCAGGCGTCTGGGTCGTCCCGCCGGTGCCGCCC
>JAOBWH010000158.1 GCA_025463265.1 Ilumatobacteraceae bacterium | reverse complement strand
CGGCCCACGGCACCGCCCACCGGCGTCACGTTCAAGGCCGCCGCGGCCGCCCCCGCCGCGACCGTCCCGCCCACCACGGCGGATCCGACCGGTCGCGCCGAGGAGCGGTCGCCCCAGCAGCCGAAGGCCCGCCGCCGCGGGCCGGCACGGCCCGAAGGCGATCCGGAGGAGACCCACACCGGCCGCCTGCGCCGGATCCGGGCCGCGAAGCCGCCCGTCGAAGACCTGCTGCCCAAGCAGGAGGACCACCTCTCGCCGTTCCGCCGCCGCTACGGCATCCCCTACGACACCCAGGGCCCGAAGGTCCGCATGGGCGTGCTGTGGGTCCTCGCCGTCGTCGCCGTCCTCGTCCCGCAGGAGCTGCGCCCCTGGGGTCTGGCCGTCCTCTACGGCGTGGTCGCCGGCGCGGCCGCCGCCCAGATCATCGACGCCCACCGGGGCGACCGCACCAGCGCGGACCGCGCCGTCGCCGCCTTCGGCGCCTCGGGCCTGGCGGTCGCCGCCACCCTCGGCACCCAGGCCCTCGGCGTCGGTGCCATCCTGCTCGTCGGCGCCGCCCTCGCTGCTGCGCTGGGAACCCCCGAGCGCGGGCGGCTGCCGATCCCGCGCGCCGGGCACACGGTGGCCGCCGCCGGGATCTGCGGGGGAGCGGCCGCGTCGCTCGTGCTCCTGGCCGAGTACGAGATCGGCGCCCTCATCATCCTGCTGGTCTTCGTGATGGTCTACGACGCCAGCGACTTCATCGTCGGCTCCGGAGCCAGCAACGGCATCGAGGGTCCGCTGGCCGGGATGATCATGATCGCAGCGGCGTCGGCCATCGCCGCCCTGCTCAGCGCTCCGCCGTTCAACGACCACGGCAGCGACATCTGGAGCTTCTCGGTGCTGGCGATGATCGCCTGCCCCGCCGGCCAGATCCTGGCCTCGGCCCTGCTCCCGAAGGCGGACGAGCACGCCCCAGCCCTGCGGCGCCTCGACAGCATGCTCGTCGTCGCCCCGGCGTGGGCCGGCCTCATCGGGCTCTACCTCGCCCGGGGCGTCTGACCACGCGACGAGGCGGTCGCAGTACAGTCGGTCGCAGCGGCCGATCGGCGGCCGACCCTGGAGGCGTGATGGACACCGAGCTGGATCGGATCCTCGCCGACGACTACTTCGTCGGGCTCGAGGATCGCCCCGTGGCCGAGGTGCGCGCGCTGCGAGCCGAGTGCCAGGCCGTCGAGACCCAGCTCTCCTACCTGCGGCGCATGGTCCAGGGCCGCCACGACATCGTCACCGGCGAGATCGACCGGCGCGGCCACGGCGGCGACCGCTACGACGTCGCCGACCTGGTCGAGCGCCTGCCCGAGATCCTCGCCGACCGCATCCACGCCCCCGGCCCCGGCCGGCTCACCCCCAACCTGGAGCCCGGGGACCTGACCGGTCGGCTCGCCGACCGGCTCACCGAGATCTCCGACCGGGTGCCGATCGAGTCCCCCGGAGAGGCCGACGACGAGGCCCTGGCCCAGGTCGCCACTGACCTGAGCGAGCTCGAGCACGAGGTGTCGGGCTTCCGGCGCCAGCTCTTCGACCGCATCGACACCCTCCAGGCCGAGATCACCCGCCGCTACCGCACCGGCGAAGCCCGCCCCGAAGACGCGCTCCGCTAGGGGTCTCGGTTACTCGCTCGCTCCGCTGCGCTCCGCTCTCTCCGTTCCCTCGAACTGGTCGACGGGCTGACGCCCGGCCGCCTTCGCAGGGACGACCGGCAAGCCGGATCGTCCCTGGGTTGGGGGCTCCGCAAGCTCGGCCCCCCACACCCCCCGGGCTCGCTTCGCTCGGAACCCCCCCCTCGCCTTCGTGGCCTGCATCCGCCCGGGGAGGTGCTTGCTCTGGGCTACTTCTTGCTTGCGTCGGTTGGGGAATGGGTTGGGTCGGGCCGTAGCCTTGCGCCATGGCCGAACTCGAAGCCCGTTGGCATGACCTGGGTGAGTTCATCCGCGAGCAGCGCAAGGTCGGGCACCTCTCGCTGCGCAAGCTCTCGGACATGGCGGGGATCTCGAACCCGTACCTGAGCCAGATCGAGCGCGGACTGCGCAAGCCGTCGGCCGAGATCCTCCAGCAGATCGCCCGGGCCCTCGAGATCAGCTCGGAGACGCTCTACATCCGCGCCGGCATCCTCGAGCCCCGCGAAGGCGACACGGACCTGGTCACGGAGATCCGGCGAGACATCTGGCTCAACGAGGAGCAGAAGAAGACCCTCGTCCAGATCTACGAGTCGTTCTGCGCCGAGCGCCGCGCCGCCGGGTTCGAGCCCGAGCTGCTGGCACCTCGACCGGCCGGCGGCGCGGCAGCACCGGTCAACGGCTCGAGCGGACGGGGCGAACCGGACGAGCCCGTCGGGTCCGATGCCGCCGGTGCGGCCGATGACCTCGACGATCCGGAATCCGAGGCGCTCGCCGGGCGTTGACCCCTGCGTGCCTGCCGTGACCGAGCTCGCCGTCCTCTCGCTGCACTCCTCGCCGCTCACCCAACCGGGAACCGGCGACAGCGGCGGCATGAACGTCTACGTGCGGGAGCTGGCCGCGTCGCTGGCCCAGTCCGGCGTCGGCACCACGGTCTACGTGCGGAGCTGGGATCCGGCCCTGCCGCACGAGGTGGCGGTGGAGCCGGGGTTCCGGGTGGTGCACATCGCTGCCGGTCCGCCCGAGCTCACCAAGGAGCAGCTGCCCGAGACCGTCGACGCGTTCACCGCCGGCGTCCGCGACGAGCTCACCCGCCGTCCGGTCGACGTGATCCACGCCAACTACTGGCTGTCGGGGGTGGCCGGCCACCGGCTCAAGCACCAGCTCGACCTTCCGCTGGTGTCGACGTTCCACACGCTCGCCCGGGTGAAGGCCGAGACCGGTGACCCCGAGCCGCAGCGCCGCGTGGACGCCGAGGCCGAGGTCGTCGGCTGCTCCGACGTGATCCTGGCCAACTCCATCGAGGAGGTCGGCCAGCTCGAGACGCTCTACGGCGCCGATCCGGCCCGGATCGAGATCGTCCCGCCCGGTGTCGAGCACGCGTTCTTCTCGCCGGGTGACCGGGCCGGGGCGCGCAAGGCCCTGGGCATCGGCGACCACCCGGTGCTGCTGTTCGTCGGTCGGATCCAGCCGCTCAAGGGCCTGCCGGTCGCCGTCGGCGCCCTGGCTGCGCTGCACCGGCCCGATGCCGAGCTCGTGGTCGTCGGGGGGCCCAGCGGCGCCGAGGGCGACGCCGAGCTGCGGCGGGTCCTGGAGCTCGCCGACCACCACGGCGTGCGCCACCAGATCCGCTTCGTGGCGCCGCAGCCGCACCACCTGCTCTCGACCTACTACCGGGCGGCCGATGTCGTGCTGGTGCCGAGCCGGTCGGAGTCGTTCGGCCTCGTCGCCCTCGAAGCGGCGGCCTGCGGCATCCCCGTGGTCGCGGCGGCGGTGGGCGGCCTCCGGACGCTGATCGACGACGGCCGCACGGGCTTCCTCATCGATCGCCGCGATCCCGGTGCCTACGCTGCTGCGGTGCGCTCGTTGCTGACCGATCCGGCCCGGGCGGCGCAGATGGGCGCCGACGCCGCCCGTCGGGCTCAGGGCTACACCTGGTCGACCGCTGCGGCGCGCCTGCGCCGCGTCTACGCCGATCTGGCGCAGCGCGCCCTGGTGGACTGCGCCGCATGAGCGACCTGGCATCGGAGGACGAGCTCGTCGCCATCGAGGCGAGCATCGATCGGTGGGCAGCGCACGAGCTGGCCGACAACCCGGTGGTGGATGCGGTGGAACGGGCCCCAGCCTCCGAGGGTCGCCGTTGGTTCATCCGGGTGCGCGGCGAGGAGAAGGACGTCTACACCGTGTGGCTGACGCTGCGGCAGCGGACGCTCCACTTCGAGACCTACGTGATGCCGGCGCCCGAGGAGAACCACGGCCAGCTCTACGAGCACCTCCTGCGCCGCAACCAGCGCCTCACCGGCATGGCGTTCGTCATCGGCATCGAAGACGCGGTGTTCCTCCAGGGCTCGCTGCCCGTGTCCGCCATCACCGACGCCGAGCTCGATCGGATCCTCGGATCGTTCTACGCGTACGTGGAGCAGTGCTTCCGGCCTGCCTTGCGCATCGGGTTCGCCTCCCGGTTCGACCGCTGACGGACGCGTCACCTGCTTGTCTCTTGACACCTTTCCACCCCTTTCGCTAAGGTGCTGGCACCGGCGGAACGGGTGGCATCGAGGGAAGGTGCACCCGCTGCTGGTCTCGTCGGGTTGCAGCCGGTCCCTCCCTCCCCCCGGATCGGCTGCAACCCGTCCTTCTCCTCGGGGCCTGCGGTAGCGGTGCCCTAGCCTGACGGCCCATGACGAAGCTCCTGGTGGTCGGCGGCGGGAAGATGGGCGAGGCGCTGCTCGGCGGCCTCCTGGCCAGCGGCTGGGCGGCGGCGGCCGACGTGGCCGTGGTCGAGCCCGATGCCGGGCGCCGGAACGTGCTCGCCGACCGGTTCCCGGGGATCTCGGTCGTCGGCGCTCCCGTGGTGGCCGACGGGGCCGTGCTGGCGGTGAAACCCGCGATGATCCCGCAGGTCTGCTCCGAGCTCGGCGAGCTCGGCATCGGGCGGCTCCTGTCCATCGCCGCCGGGGTGCGCCTCGAGACGATGGAGGCCGTCGTGCCCGCCTCCACCGCGGTCATCCGGGCCATGCCCAACACCCCGTCGCTCGTCCGCATGGGCGCCGCGGCCATCGTGGGCGGCGCCGCCGCAGGGGAGGACGACCTGGTCTGGGCCGAGGAGATCCTCGGGGCGGTGGGCACTGTCACCCGCGTCACCGAGGCCCAGATCAACATGGTCACCGGGCTGTCAGGATCGGGTCCGGCCTACGTGTTCCTCATCGCCGAGGCGCTCATCGACGCCGGCGTGCTGGTCGGCCTCCCCCGTGACGTGGCGTCGGACCTGGCGATCCAGACGCTGCGGGGATCGGCCGAGCTGCTGGCTGCCGGCACCCCGCCCGCCGAAGCCCGCGCCAACGTCACGTCGCCGGGCGGGACCACCGCAGCGGGGCTCCGGGCGCTGGAGGACGGGCGGGTCCGAGCGGCCATCATCGATGCGGTCGTGGCGGCCAAGACCCGTGCCGACGAGATGGGCTGATCGCACCGCCCACCTGTTGCGGCGCTCGGGCGACGCCGTAGGGTCGGAGCCCTGTGGCCTGCTTCGACACCATCTCCTTCCTGACCGACTACGGCACCACCGATGAGTTCGTCGGGGTGGTCCACTCGGTCATCCGCCAGGTGGCACCCGACGTGCGGGTCATCGACATCTCGCACCACGTGCCGGCCCACGACGTGCGCGCCGGCGGGCTCACCCTGGCGCGATCGGCCCAGTACCTGGCGCCGGGCGTCGTGCTCGCCGTGGTCGATCCCGGCGTGGCCACCTCCCGCCGGGCGGTGGCCATCGAGGTCGGCGATGGCGCATCGGTCCTCGTGGGACCGGACAACGGGCTTCTCGCCCCGGCCGTGTCCATGGTCGGCGGGGCCACCCGTGCGGTGGAGCTGACCAACCTCGACTACCAGCTGCCCGCCCCGGGTCCCACCTTCGCCGGCCGCGACATCTTCGGTCCGGCTGCGGCCCACCTCTGCAACGGCGTCGACCTGCTCGAGCTCGGCGCCGAGGTCGACGTCAACGGGCTCATGCCCGGCATGATCCCCATCACCCGGGTCGAGGACGGCGCCGTGGTGGCCGAGGTCCTCTGGACCGACGGGTTCGGCAACCTCCAGCTCAACGTGGACCCGGTCGAGATCGAGGACTTCGGACCACGGGTGGAGCTCCG
Source organism: Ilumatobacteraceae bacterium (assembly GCA_025463265.1). GTDB lineage: Bacteria > Actinomycetota > Acidimicrobiia > Acidimicrobiales > Iamiaceae > Aquihabitans. The sequence goes on along the minus strand of JAOBWH010000158.1, from coordinate 29,674 downwards.
CTTCGACGGCAAGGTCCGCACCGGCGTCCGCCACACCACCTACGCCGATGTGCCCACCGGCGAGATCGGCCTAGTGGTGGACTCCTACGGCCTCGTCTCCATCGCTGCCAACCGCACGTCGGCCGCCGACGAGCTGCGCATCGGCACCGGTGACGAGGTCGTGCTGGCCGCCATCGGCGACGAGCCGGCCCGCGCCGGCACCATCACCCCGGTCACCCTCCAGGAGAAGCCATGAGGCCCGCCACCACCATCGTGCTCGCCGTCCTGCTCGGCCTGATCCTCCTGGCGGCCACCATCCAGCTGGTGGTGATGACCTAGCTCCCGCAGCGGGCGGGCGGTCGGCCCGGCCGGCCGGCCGGCCGGCCGGTCAGAGGCGGGCGGCCATGCGGTCGCGGGTGAAGGCGCGGGCGCCCCGGACGTTGAGCCAGATGGCCACGACCCAGATCGCACAGCCCGCCAGGAACGTGAGCCGGATGCCCGACAGCATCAGCGCGGTGGTCTGGGCCACAGCGAGGACGACCAGCGGCAGGACGACCGCTCCGCCGAGCTGCTGCGCCTCCTGGGTGTTGTTGGCCCGGATCGACACCCGCACCATGATCCCGAGGCCGACGGCGGCCACCGCCGGCGCGATCCAGAGGATCACCACCGCCCACAGGCGGGTGGGCATGAAGGCGCGGTGCATCACCGGCCAGGCCGACGCGTTGGCGACGACGCAGAACAGCAGGTACCCCAGCCACGACACCGCCACCGACGGGATGAAGCTCACCAGCAGCTTGCCGATGTAGAGGTCGCGGTCGCGGATGGGCAGGTGCAGCAGGGACTCGAGCGTCTTGCGCTCCTTCTCGCCGGCGAAGGCGTCGCCGGCGAGCACGGCCGACACCATCAGCGGGACGATCAGGAACAGCGGGGCCACCAGGTAGCCGAGCACGAGGATGATCAGCTGCTCGTTGTTGGGGACGAGGCTGATGGGCTCGGCGAGGCGCCCGGGGAGCATGTTGAGGATCTTGGTGACGTCGAGGGCGCTGCCGTTCGCAGCGAGCGCCACCGACATGGGCAGCAGCACCAGCATCAGGAGCGGCACCAGCAGCATCGGCAGCATCACCGCCTTCGATCGCGTCACGGCGGCGAGGTCCCGGCGCATGATCGCCCGCACCGCCCCCCAGTCGGTGCGCTGCTTCGGGGCGGCGACGTCGCGGACCGGGTCGAGCGCGGTCACGACGGCACCTCGGCCGAGAAGGCACCGACGAGGTCGGGTGCCGGCGTGGAGCGGGACCGGGCCGCCTGGGCCTCGAGGGCGAAGTAGACGTCCTCGAGGTTCGGGTCCCGGGGATCCACCCCGAACACGGTGGAGCGCTCGCGGACGCAGGCGGCCACCACCGACGGGACGTCGTCGCGGGCGGAGGTGAAGACGATGGCGCCCCGCTCGGTGGCGACGGCCTCGTGGACGTGGGGGAGCGAGGTCAGCGCCGCGATCAGCGGCGGTGCCGCCGGGGCGCCGAGGTCCAGCCGCACCTCGAAGCGGGACCAGAGCTCGGCCGCCAGGTCACCGGGGGTGCCGAACGCGTGGAGCACCCCGCGGAACAGCACCGCCATGCGGGAGGCGAGCTTCCCGGCCTCGCCGAGGAAGTGGGTGCAGAGCACGACCGTGCGGCCGTGGTCCGCCGCCAGCGACCCGATCAGGTCGACCACGTCGCGGGTCGCAGCAGGATCCAGGCCCGACGTCGGCTCGTCGAGGAACAGCAGCTCGGGGTCGTGGAGCAGGGCCCGGGCGAGGGCGATGCGCTTGCGCTGGCCGGTGGAGAAGCCCTGGACCCGCACGTCGGCGCGGTGGCCCATGTCGAACCGCTCGAGGAGGTCCATGCCCCGCTTGCGGGCGGCCTGCTCGGTCATGCCGCGCAGGCGTCCCACGAACTCCAGGTTCTCCAGCGCCGTGAACCGCTCGTCGAGGCCGGCGTTCTCGGTGAGGACCCCCGTGCGCCGACGGAGCTCCTCGCCCTGCGTCCACGGGTCCAGGCCGAGCACCGACGCCCGCCCGGAGTCCGGGAGGAGGACGCCGTTGAGCAGGCGCATCGTGGTGGTCTTGCCGGCACCGTTGGGTCCGAGGAGGGCCAGCACCTCGCCCGGCCGGGCGTCGAGCGTGAGGGCATCGAGGGCGACCCCTGCCGGGAACGATCGGGTCAGCGCTTCGCAGTCGATCACCAGATCGCGTTCCCCCATCGGCCCAGTGTGCCACCGGATGGGGGTGGTGCGGATCGGACGCGGACCCCCCGGGTGTGCTCCACTGGTAGGCGGCCGCTTCGGTCCGAGTGCCCCTACCTGAGGTCCCTGTGAATCTCGCCTCGATCATCGATCCCCATCCCGACGACGCCACCGCGCTGATCAGCCGGGGCCGGGCCACCACCTACGGCGAGCTGCGCGAGCAGGTCGGCCGTCTGCGTGGCGGTCTGATCGGGCTCGGCATCGACCCCGGTGACCGCATCGGGATCATCTGCGCCAACAACTGGTACTTCGTCACCGCCTACCTCGCGGTGCTCGGCGCCGGCGCCGTGGCGGTGCCCCTCAACCCGCTGAGCCCGCCCCGCGAGCTCGAGCGCGAGCTGGCCGCCGTCGGAGCCCGGGCGATGCTCGTCGGGCCCGCCGGCCGCGCCACCGCCGACGGCATCGACCGGAGCAAGCTCCCGGTCCTGGAGTTCGTCATCCACTCCGAGGGCGTGCACGGCGAAGGGGCCATCCTCCTCGACGATCTGCTCACCGCTGCGCCGCTGCCGGTGGTGGAGCGCGAGCCCGACGACCTCGCCGTGCTGATCTTCACCAGCGGCACCGCCGGTTCGCCCAAGGCGGCCATGCTCTCCCACGGCAACCTGCTCGCCAACCTGGAGCAGACGATCGCGCTGCGGGGCGAGGGCGACGCCACCGACGTCGGCTTCGGCGTGCTGCCGATGTTCCACATCTTCGGGCTCAACGTGGTGCTCGGCACGGCGTTGCACGCCGGGGCCTCCGTGCTGCTCGTCGAGCGCTTCGACCCGATGTCGGCGCTCGAGGCGATCCACAAGCACGGCGTGACCGTGCTGCCCGGCGCCCCCCAGATGTGGGCGGCCTGGGCGGCGATGCCCGGTCTGCCCGAGGACTCCTTCGCCACCGTGAAGGTGGCCACCTCCGGTGCCGCGCACCTGGATCCGCACGTGGCCGAGACCATCCGGGCCCGGTTCGGCCTGGAGGTCGGTGAGGGCTACGGACTGACCGAGGCCTCACCGGTGGTCACCGCGTCGATCGGGCTGCCGTGGCGGCCCGGATCGGTGGGCGCCCCGGTCGACGGGGTCGAGGTCCGCCTGGTCGACGCCGAGGGCGAAGACGTGCTCGTCGGCGACCCGGGCGAGATCTGGGTGCAGGGCCCCAACGTGTTCCAGGGCTACTGGAACGATGCCGAGGCCACCCGGGCCTGCATCGACGAGGACGGCTGGCTCCGCACCGGCGACATCGCCATGGTCGACGACGAGGGCTTCTTGTTCCTGGTCGACCGGGCCAAGGACCTCATCATCGTGTCGGGCTTCAACGTCTTCCCGGCCGAGGTCGAAGAGGTGCTCCTCGAGATGGACGGCGTCGCCGAGGTCGCCGTCGTGGGCGTGCCCCACCCGCACACCGGGGAGGCGGTCAAGGCGTTCGTCGTGGTCGAGCCGGGGCACTCCCTGGAGGAGGACTCCGTGATCGAGTTCGCCGCCCAGCGCCTCGCTCGCTACAAGTGCCCCCAGAAGGTGAACTTCGTCGACGAGCTCCCGCAGAACCTCAGCGGCAAGGTCCTCCGCCGGGCCCTGCGCTGATCCGATCCGGGGGTGACCCTGCTTGGTGCGCTTGTGAACTTGCGCACTAGCGTTCGGACCGCATGTCCGACCGCGCTCGTCACATCCCCGAGGCCACCGTCGCCCGGCTGCCGGTGTACCTCCGGAGCCTGGCCGAACTCGTCGACGACAAGATCCCCACGGTCTCGTCCGAGCGGCTGGCGGAGATGGCCGGGGTCAACGCTGCCAAGGTCCGCAAGGACCTGAGCTACCTCGGCTCCTACGGCACCCGCGGCGTCGGCTACGACGTCGAGTACCTGCTGTTCCAGATGAGCCGCGAGCTGGGCCTCACCCACGACTGGCCCGTCGCCATCGTCGGCGCCGGCAACCTCGGCAGCGCCCTGGCCAACTACGGCGGGTTCACCCAACGCGGGTTCCCCGTCGCCGCCTTGTTCGACTCGGACCGGGCCAAGGTCGGCCAGGAGATCCACGGGGTCGAGGTCCACCACACCGACGACATCGCCCCGCTCGCCAAGAAGCTCGGGGTGGGCATCGGGGTCATCGCCACCCCGGCGTCGGCCGCCCAGGACGCCGCCGACAAGCTGGTGGCCGCCGGCGTGGGGTCGATCCTCAACTTCGCCCCCACCGTGATCTCGGTGCCCGAGGGCGTCTCGCTGCGCAAGGTGGACCTGGCGCTCGAGCTGCAGATCCTGAGCTTCTACCAGGAGCACCGCGACGCCGACGGGTGAGGCCCGTCCGCCGCCCGACGGGGCGGGCGACCCCCTCGGTAGGCTCGCCACGATGAGCGATCTTCCCGCCACCGACGCCGCCGCCTCCGAGGTGCCGGTCCCCGACGACGGCGACGTCGACCACATCATCGGAGTCTCCTTCGCCAAGCAGACCCGGGCGGAAGAAGTCCTGCTCGCCCTGGTGCACCTCCAGCAGGAGGGCGAGATCGCCCTGTCCGATGCGGTCGTGGTGGTCAAGGACGACGACGGCAAGGTCCACATCCACCAGACCATCGACCCGACCCCGGGCCGCAGCGCGCTCACCGGGTCGATCTGGGGGATGCTGATCGGCGCCCTCTTCGGCGGCCCGGTCTTCCTCGCCGCCGCGGCGGCCGGTGCCGGTGGCGGCGCCCTGCTCGCCAAGCTGATCGATCTCGGCCTCGACGACGACTGGGTGCGAGACGTCGGCCGCTGGCTCGACCCCGGCACCTCCGCCCTGCTGACCCTCGTGGCCGCCGAGGTGCGCCCGGCCGTGCTGGCCGAACTGGGCCGGTACGAGGGCGAGGTCCTGTACTGCACGTTCCCCGGGGCCGTGCGCGACGAGCTCGAGCGCGCCCTGAGCGCCGCCGCCCCTGCCACCCCCGGCGACGGGGCCTGACGTGGGCACCCGCTACCCCGTGATGGTCGACCTGGCCGGGCGACCGTGCCTCGTGGTCGGCGGGGGAGCGGTCGCCACCCGCAAGGTCCTCGGCCTGCTCGCGGCGGAGGCTCGGGTCACCGTGCGCGCCCCGGGCCTCAGCGCGGCCCTGGCCGAGCTGGCCTCGGCCGGGCGGATCCGCTGGGAGGAGGAGGCGTTCGGTGCGCTCGGCGTCGCCCCCGGCGGCCGCTCCTGGTGCTTCGTGCTCGCCGCCACCGACGACGTCGCCGTGAACCAGCGGGTCATCGCCGATGCCGAGGCGCGGGGCATCTGGGCCAACGACGCGTCGGACCCTACGGGCGGACCGGCCGCCATCCCGGCCAGCTGGCGCGCCGATCCGGTCACCGTCGCGGTGTCCACCGACGGCGTCCACCCCGGGGCGGCCCGGTGGCTGTGCGACCAGGCGGCGCTGGCGGTCACCCCCGAGGCGCTCCGAGCCCTGGAGCTGATCGACGAGATCCGGCTCGCCGACGTCGCAGGTGGTGGCCTCGGCCGCCGGCCCGATTGGCGGTTGGCCGTCGAGTCGGGAACACTTGATCTCATTCGTGAAGGCCATCTGGCCGAAGCCAAGGAGCGCCTGCAGGCGTGTCTGTCGTCGTCATCGGACTGAACCACCGAACCATGCCGCTCGATCTCTTCGAGCGGATGACCATCGATGGTGCCCGCCTGCCCAAGGCGCTGCACGATCTGGGTGCGCGCGAGCACATCGGCGAGGTCGTGGTGCTGTCCACGTGCAACCGCACCGAGGTCTACGCGATCGCCGAGCGGTTCCACGGCGCCTACGCCGACGTGCGGAACTTCCTCTCGGAGCTGGCCTTCGTCCCGCCCGACGAGTTCGCCGACCACCTCTACGTCCACTACGACGCCGAGGCCATCCGCCACCTCTTCTCGGTCTCGGCCGGTCTGGACTCGTCGGTCATCGGCGAGGCCGAGATCCTGGGCCAGGTCCGCAGCGCCTGGGAGCGGGCCGGCCAGGAGAACACCGCCGGGCCGGTCCTGAACCTGCTGTTCCGCCACGCGCTCGAGACCGGCAAGCGGGCCCGGACCGACACCGACATCGCCCGCGGCACCGCATCGGTGTCCCACGCCGCCGTCGAGATGGCCGCCGAGCGCCTGGGCGACCTCCAGGGCCGGCGGGTCCTGATCATGGGCGCGGGCGAGATGGCCGAGGGCATGGCCACCGCCCTCCAGGGTGCGGGCGTCGCCGACGTGTTCGTCGCCAACCGCACCTGGCGCAAGGCCCGGACGCTCGCCGACCGCATCGGCGGCCAGGCCGTGCGCCTCTCGGATCTCCCCCTCGCGCTGCTCGAGGTCGATCTGCTGCTCACCTCCACCGGCGCCACGGTCCCGGTGGTCGAGCGCGACGACTTCGCCCCGGTGATGGCCGAACGGGCCGGGCGGGAGCTCCTCATCGTCGACATCGCCGTCCCGCGCGACGTCGACCCCACCGTCGCCGACCTCGACGGCGTGACGCTGCTCAACATCGACGACCTCCGCCGCTTCGCCCAGGCCGGGATCGAGCGCCGCTCGCACGAGCTGGCTGCGGTCGAGACCATCATCGACGAGGAGCTCGGGCGGTTCCGGTCTGCAGCCTCCGCCCGTTCGGCGGCGCCGGTCATCGCTTCGCTGCGGGGCTGGGCCGACGACGTGCGCTCCGCCGAGCTCGCCCGGTTCGAAGCCAAGCTCGACGGGCTCGACGACCGCCAGCGCGACGCCGTCGAGGCGCTGACCAAGGGCCTCGTCGCCAAGCTGCTGCACCAGCCCACGGTCCAGCTCAAGGACACCGCCGGGTCCACCACCGGGGAGCGCCTCGCCGACGCCACCCGGCAGCTGTTCGACCTCGACGGCCCCGCTTAGACCGGCGTGCCGGTCGTGCGGGCCGCCACGCGCGGCAGTTCCCTCGCCCTCTGGCAGGCCACGCACGTGGCCCGTCGGCTGGAAGCTGCGTACCCGGGGCTCGAGGTCGAGTTCGTCGTCGTCGACACCGAGGGCGACCGCCGCCTCGACGTCCCCATCTCGGAGTTCGGGGGCAAGGGCGTCTTCGCCAAGGAGGTGCAGACCGCGGTCCTCGAAGGCCGGGCGGACTTCGCCGTCCACTCGGCCAAGGACCTCCCGTCGACCACCGTCGCCGGTCTGACCCTGGCCGCCGTGCCCGAGCGCGGCGACCCGCGCGACGCGCTCGTCGGCGGGCGCCTGGGTGACCTGCCCCTCGGTGCCACCGTGGCCACCGGGTCGATGCGCCGGCGAGTGCAGCTGGCGCAGATCCGCCCGGACCTCGTGTTCACCGAGCTCCGCGGCAACATGGCCACGCGGCTCTCGAAGGTGCCCGAAGGCGGTGCCATCGTCGTGGCCGCTGTCGCCCTCCAGCGCCTCCACCTGGCCGAGCACCTCGCCGAGATCATCTCCGAGGACGAGCTCGTCCCGCAGGTCGGCCAAGGGGCGCTGGGCGTGGAGTGCCGTGAAGGAGACGACGTCGTCATCGGCATGCTGCAGTCCATCGAGCACGCGCCTTCTCGGCGCCGGGTCGACGCCGAGCGGGCATTCCTCGTGGAGCTCGGCGGCGACTGCGACCTGCCGGCCGGCGCCCACGCAGTGTTCGTCGACGGCGTGGGCGACGTGGCCGCGACCGGCCGGCTGCGCCTGTCGGCCGTCCTCGCCACCGACGGCACCGCTTCGGCCCAGCTGGTCCGCATGCGCTCCATCGACGACGACCCCATCGCCCTGGGCACCCAGGTCGCGCGGGATCTCCGACGAGCCCTCTCCTAGCCCGCTCGCAGCGATCCGGCGTCGGGCGCCGCAGGAGACCGCGGCCCCGCTCCCGTACGATCGCCGGGTGACCGTGTACCTGGTGGGCGCTGGCCCCGGCGATCCTGGCCTGCTGACCGTGCGGGGCGCGGAGCTGCTGGCTCGGGCGGACGTGGTGGTCCACGACCGGCTGTCGGCTGGCGAGCTGCTCGACCTGGCGCCGGCGGGTGCCGAGCGCATCGACGTCGGCAAGGCGCCCAAGGCGCACCGCATGACCCAGGAACAGATCACCGCCCTGCTCGTCGAGCGGGGCCTGGCCGGCCAGACGGTGGTGCGGCTCAAGGGGGGCGATCCGTTCGTGTTCGCCCGCGGCAGCGAGGAGGCGGCGGCGCTCGCCGACGCCGGGGTGCCCTACGAGGTGGTCCCCGGCATCACCTCGGCGCTTGCCGTCCCGGCCTACGCCGGGATCCCGGTCACGCAGCGGTTCTCCTCGACCTCGTTCACGGTGGTCACCGGCCACGAGGACCCGTCGAGCGGTGACGGCACGGTCGACTGGGACGCGGTGGCCAACGTCGGGGGGACCATCGTCATCCTGATGGGCGTCGGCCGGTGGCCGCAGATCGCCGCCCGCCTCCAGGCGGCGGGTCGGTCGCCGGACACGCCGGCCGCCGCGGTCCGCTGGGGCACCCGGCCCGAGCAGCACACCGTGCGGGCCACGCTCGCCACGCTCGCCGACCACGAGCTGGCCGCCCCGTCGGTCATCGTCGTGGGCGGGGTCGCCGCCGAGGAGCTCGACTGGTTCACCGGGCGCCCGCTGTTCGGCCGGCGCATCGTGGTCACCCGGGCCCGCGCCCAGGCCTCAGCGCTCGCCGAGGCGCTGCGCACGCTCGGGGCGGAGGTCATCGCCGCCCCCGCCATCGAGATCACGGATCCCGACGACGGTGGCGCGGCGTTGGCGGCAGCGATCGGGCGCATCGGCGAGTACGACTGGCTGGTGCTCACCTCGCCCAACGGCGTCGAGCGGACCTTCGCCCACATCCCCGACGCCCGGGCGCTGGGCGCCGTGCGGGTCGCTGCGGTCGGCTCGGGCACCGCCGCGGCGCTGGCTCGTCACCGGATCGTGGCCGACCTGGTCCCGGGTGCGTTCGTGGGCGAAGCCCTCCTCGACGCCTTCCCCTCGCCCCCTGCGACGGGGGGCCGGGTCCTCGTCTCGCGTGCTGCGGCGGCCCGCGCCGTCCTCCCCGACGGCCTGCGCGCCGCGGGGTGGGAGGTCGACGTCGTCGACGCCTACCGCAGCCGGCCGGTCCCGCTCACCGCCGAGCAGATCGAGGCCGTGGCCGGTGCCGATGCGGTGACCTTCGCCTCCTCCTCCAGCGTCACCAACCTGTGCGACGCCGTGGGCGCCCACCGGGTGCCCGCCACCACCATCTCGATCGGGCCGGTCACCTCGGACACGATCCGCCAGCACGGGCTGGCCGTCACCGCCGAGGCGGACCCCCACACCATCGACGGGCTGGTCGCGGCGGCGCTGGGCGTCCTGGGGGCGACGCCGGGATGAGCCGGCCCGGGTCTCTGCCAGACTCGGCCCATGCCCGGCGCGACGCTCGACGACCTGCCCGACCGCATCGAGGTGGCCCCTGAGGTGGCCGATGCGCTGCGCTCCGGGGGACCGGTGGTGGCGCTGGAGTCGACGATCATCTCGCACGGCCTGCCCCGACCCAGCAACCTCGATGTGGCCCGGCAGATCGAGGGCGCGGTGCGCGCCCACGGCGCCGTTCCGGCCACGATCGCCATCGTCGACGGCACCATCCGCATCGGCCTCGACGAGGCGGCCCTGGCGATCGTCGCCGGTTCCGACGACGTGGTGAAGGCGAGCGTCCGCGACGTCGCCGTGATCGTGGCCCGCAGCGGCCACGGCGCCACCACCGTCGCGTCCACCGCCGAGCTGGCGGCTCGGGTCGGCATCGGCGTGTTCGCCACCGGCGGTCTCGGCGGCGTCCACCGCGGCGCGTCGGACACCTTCGACGAGTCCGCCGACCTCACCACGCTCGGCTCGACACCCATCACGGTCGTGTCGGCGGGCGTGAAGTCGATCCTGGACGTGCCCGCCACGCTCGAACGGCTCGAGACGCTGAACGTCACCGTCCTCGGGTACGGGACCGACCGGTTCCCCGGCTTCTACCTGGCGGACTCCGGCCACGGGGTCCCGCACCGGGTCGACACGCCCGAGGAGGTGGCGGCCGTCATCGCCGCCCGGGCGGCCATCGGCTCCACGGCGGCGCTGCTCGTCGCCAACCCGCTGCCGGTCAGCCGCCAGGTCGACCCGGCCCTCCACGACCGGGTCCTCACCGCCGGTCTCGACGCCGCCACCGCCGCGGGGGTCCGGGGCAAGGACGTCACCCCGTTCCTGTTGGCTCACTTCCACGAGGCGTCCGGCGGCGAGAGCCTCCGGGCCAACACCGAGATCATCCTCGCCAACGCCGCCCTCGCCGGGCGCATCGCATCCGCATCTGCTGCCGCGGCTGCCGCATGAGCCCGGCGAGCCACGTGCTGGTGGTGGGCGACCTGATGGTCGACGTGGTCGTCGCCCACCGGGACCCGATCGCCGTCGGCAGCGACACGCCCGCCCGGGTCCGCCTCGCCGGGGGCGGCTCGGCCGCCAACACCGCCTGCTGGCTGGCGTCGCTCGGCGACGACGCCCACCTCATGGCCGCCCGCGGCGCCGACGACCTCGGGGCGATGGCCGCCGCCGGGCTGGAGGCGGCGGGCGTGCGGTTCGTCGGCCCCGTCCTCGACGATGCGCCCACGGGGACCTGCGTCGTGCTGGTGGACGCCGACGGCGAGCGCTCGATGCTGCCCGACCGCGGGGCCAACGACCGGCTGCCGATGGCGGCCATCATCGGCGGTCTGGACCCCATGCCGGGGTGGGTGCACCTGTCCGGGTACGCCATCCTCCACGAGGGCTCCCGCAACGCAGGGCGCGCTGCGCTCTCCGCGGGCATCGCCGGGGGTGCGGTCGTGTCGGTCGACGCCGCCAGCACCGCACCCATCAAGGCGGTGGGCGCCGAGGCGTTCCTCAACTGGATCGACGGCGCATCGCTGGTGTTCGCCAACGACGAGGAGATCGACGCCCTCGGCGGGGTGCGGGCCGTGCTGGACCACGTGGGTGCGGTGGCGGTGAAGCACGGTGCCGCGGGGGCGACGTGGACCGACGGCCGCGACACCGAGTCGGCCGAAGGCTTCCCCGTCGACGCCGTGGACACCACCGGAGCGGGCGATGCGTTCGCCGCCGGCTGGATCGCCGCCGTGCGCACGGGCCAGGGTCCGCAGGTGGCGCTGGCCGACGCGGTCCGCGCCGGCGCCACCGCCGTCACCCAGCCGGGGGCGCGCCCGGTGCCGGCGGGCTCGTGACCCGGCGCCTGCCCGACGCGGTCATCTTCGACTTCGACGGCACCATCTCCGACAGCGAGACGCCGATCTACCAGGCGTACGCAGGCGCCCTGGCCGAACTGGGCCACACGCTCACCATCCCGGGGTGGGCCACGGTGGTGGGCCACGCCGAGGACGAGTCCCACGCCGCGCTCTGCGCCGCAGTGGGTGCGGACCTGGACCGTGACGACCTGGAGGCGCGCTACGCCCGCCAGGACCGGGCGTGGCGTGACACCCTGCCCGCGCTCCCCGGCGTCGAGGCCCTGATCGACGAGCTCACCGCCGCAGGCGTGCCGCTCGGGATCGCGTCGAGCTCGCCCGAGAGCTGGGTCGAGATGCACCTGGTGCGGCTGGGCCTGCGGGACCGCTTCGCCGTCATCGCGTCGCGCGACCAGGTCGGGGGCCGGGGGAAGCCCGACCCCGCGTCGTACCGGTACGCCACCCGGGCCCTCGGCGCCGACCCCGCCCGGACGGTGGCCGTGGAGGACTCCAACCCGGGCGTCACCGCTGCGGTCGCTGCCGGTCTGACGGTGGTGGCCGTCCCCAGCGAGATCACCCGCCACACCGACCTCAGCGCCGCCCACCACGCTGTTGCCACGCTCGAGCACCTCGACCTGGCGTCCCTGATCGCCCTCCTCCCCGAGTAGATCGACCGATCCGGTGCCCGGGCCGGGCCGGGCGGGCGGGCGTGGTGGTCAGCGAGCCTGGCGCATGGCCCACGCCGCGGCCTCGGTCCGAGTCGAGGCGCCGAGCTTGGCGAGGATGTTGGACACGTGGACCGCCGCCGTGCGCGGCGAGATGTAGAGGCGCTCGGCGACCTCGGCGTTGCTCAGGCCTTCGGCCACGAGGTCCAGCACCTCCCGCTCCCTCGGCGTCAGGCCGTCGGCACCGGCGGCTGACGGGTCGCTGCGGGTGGCGAAGCGCCGCTGGAGCGCGGCCGACGCGTCCTGGCGCCGGCCGGGCCACCGGGCGAGGAGGCGATCGGCCGCGGCGGCGTGCTCGGCGGCTTCGCCGGTGCGGCCGAGCAGCAGCAGGGCCCGAGCGGCAGCGAGGTGGTCGGTCGCGCGGTAGGGGGCGGGGAGCGGGTAGTGGTCGTCGGTGGTGGCGATCACCGCGAGGATCCGGTCGAGCCCGGCCTCGGTGTCACCGGCGGCGAGGTCGACGTGGCCGAGGAAGCGGGTGCGGGCCACCTCCACCGCCGGCGCCTCGAACCCCCAGATGCGACGGAGGCCGTCGGCGAGGATCCGGCCGTCATCGGGCGGGAAGCCGGGCTCGCCGACGAGCGTCATGACCGCCCCGAACGAGTCAGCGTCGAGGCCGTCGGCCTCGGCCTTGTCCTCGAGCCACCTCAGGTGCTCGGCCGCGCCGGCCCGATCGCCTGCGACCACGGCGAGGGCGAGCTTCACCGCGGCGAGCATCTCGGTCTTCTCCCACGTGACCTCGCCCAGGCCGGCCAGCACCGCGGCGGCGGAGCTGGTGTCGCCGCTCTCGAGGTGGAGCAGCGCCAGGTACATGTCCGTCCAGCCGGAGAGCCCGGTGGGCCGGTCGCCTTCGAGCTCGGGTTCGTCGAGCATCCACCGGTCGGCCTCCTCCCGGTCGCCTGCGAAGAGCGCCATGTCGAAGCGGCCGTGCAGGTAGGAGAGCCGGCCCTCGGGCATCCACCCGGCCCGCTCGGCGGCGGCGAGCATCTGGTCCAGGGCGGCGGCCCGCTCGTCGGACGAGAGCAGCCCGGCTGCGGAGTGGGCGGCGTTGCCCCACGATCGCGCCGCCATGAAGTCCTCGCCGGCATCGGCGGCCTCCTGGGCCACGGCGAGCAGCGAGCGGACGGTGGCCAGCGGCTCACGCCGGCGGTTGATCATGACGCTGCCCTGCTCGACGAGAGCGGCGCGCCGGACGCTCGGCACGTCGTTGCGCTCGGCGGCGGCGATGGCCTGGGCCGCCCAGTCGAGCACGGCGTCGAGGTCGTTGGCGAGCATGGCCTGCTGGGCCAGGACGCCGAGGACCTCGGTGCGCTCGGGACCGTCGGGCAAGATGTCGAGGCTCTCGACCAGCGCAGTACGGGTGCGAGCCAGGTCCTGGTCGTGGCCGCACTCCCAGTAGAGGCGGGCGAGGCCGCGGTCGGCCCGCGAGCAGAGCTCGATGTCCTCGGCCGCCACGGCCAGGGCGCGGAGCCGTTCGCCGTGCTCGATGGCGTCGGTGTAGAGGCTGGCGAGCCACGCGGCGCGCGCCGCCGAGGCCCGCAGGACGACGTCGTCGCAGGCCTCGGTCAGCCCGAGCTCGGCCAGCTGGAGCGCCTGGTAGGTGGACCCGATGGCCAGGTAGCGCTCGGCGCCGCGCCGCGCGAGGTCCACCATCTGATCGGTGCGACCCGCGCCCTGGGCATGGCGGGCCATGGTGGCGAAGCTGTGGCTGTCGGCCGCCACGAGCGCATCGAGCGCGGCCTGGTGGATGCGCCGGTGCTCGCGCCCGAGCAGCCGTTGCTGGATCGCCTCGCGGGTGAGGTCGTGGCGGAACCCGAACACGTCCGGCTCCACCTCGGCGAGCAGGGCGCGGGCGATCAGGTCGCGCAGCACGGCGATCAGCTCCCCCTCGTCGAGCCCGGTGACCGCAGCGAGCACGTCGAAGGTGACGCGTCGCCCGAGGACGGCGGCCGTCTCGATCACCCGGCGCGCCCCGCTGTCGAGCTCGTCGACCTGGCTGTGCACCGCTTCGGCCAGGTTCCACGGCAGCGGGGCGGAACCGAGGTCCTCGAGGGCGACGCCGCCGGACGCGAGGAGGATCTCCTCGAGGAAGAACGGGTTGCCGCCGCTGCGGGTGGTGAGCGCCTCGACCACCCGGTGCGCGGGCCGGTTGCCGTAGACAGCGGTGAGGAAGGCGCTGACGTCGGACTCGGTGAAGCGCCCGATCCGGAGGTGCACGGCGTTGGGCCGGCGCTCGAGGCGGGGGAGGGCATCGGTCAGCGGGTGGCGCCGGGTCAGCTCGCTGGGACGGTAGGTGCCCACGACCGAGCACGTGGCGGCGGCCGCGGCCACCTGCTCGAACAGCGCGATGCTCTCGGAGTCGGCCCAGTGCAGGTCCTCGAACACCAGCACGGCGGGCCGGCCATCGATCACCTCCCCGAGGACGTCGAGCGCCTGGCGCGTGCGGTCGGCGAGGGAACCGTCACCGGGATCGGGTCGGTCCTCGGCCGAGCGGAGGCGGGCGATGCGCTCGTCACCGGGGAGTCGGGCGCCCAGGGCATCGAGGAACAGGCCGAACGGGTGGCCGAGGCCGCCGGGCTCGGCCTGGCCGGCGACCACCACGATGGCGTCATCGAGCTGCTCGCGGAGCTCCCCGACGAGCCGGGACTTGCCGATGCCGGCTTCGCCGCCGATGAGCACGACGCCGGGCTCGGACCCGCCGAGGGCAGCGAGGAGCCGATCGAGCTGATCGGCCCGACCGACCATCACGGGACTCAGCCCCCGGCGCCCCACCTGCATGGCTTGAGCGTACCGATGATCCTCGGACGCCTCACCGGCCGTCGGCACGGCCACCCTTACGAGACCGTGCCGACGGCGTCGGCGGGCGGCGTGCCGCCCGGGGGCGCCACTAGTAGGGGCGCTGGGTGTGGGTCGTGGCCCGCTGGCTCGGCATGCGGCTCCCGTGGCCGGTGCTCGAGCGGAACCCCGGGTCTCCCGCCACGGCGCTGCGCCGGCCCCACGAGGTCCGGTCCGGGTTCGGGTGGATCATGCGGATCCGGTTCAGCATCTTGCGGTTCATCGCGATCCTCCTGTCTCGTCCGGGCCGGGGCGGCATCGGTTCGTGGTTGATCGTGCGCCACTGAAGCGGGCGGGCACATCGGTCACGATGCGTATTTCGCCGTGCCGCGCCTACGTAGTGCGCCCCGCAGTGCGTACGACCTGCAGGTTCTCGACGCGGCGCGCCCCGTCGCCGGGCAGGTGGGGCGGCCCGCCCCGTAGGCTGGGCCGGTGTTCCCCCAGCGCCGGCTCCGGCGTCTGCGCCGCACCCCTGCGCTTCGCAGGATGGTGGCGGAGACGCAGCTCACCCCCAACGATCTGATCGCGCCGCTGTTCGTGCGCGAGGGGATCGCCGAACCGCGCCCGATCTCGTCGCTGCCCGGTGTGGTGCAGCACACCCGTGCGTCGCTGGTGCAGGAGGCGAAGGAGCTGGTCGCCCTCGGGATCCCGTCGGTGGTCCTGTTCGGCGTGCCCGAGCACAAAGACGCCGAGGGCACGGGCGCCAGCGATCCCGACGGCATCGTCCAGCTCGCCATCCGCGACCTCAAGGACGCGTTCGGCGACGACCTCGTGGTGATCGCCGACCTGTGCCTTGACGAGTACACCGACCACGGCCACTGCGGCCTGCTCACGGCCGACGGCCAAGTCGACAACGATGCGACGCTCGACCGCTACGCCGAGGTGGCGGCGGCCCAGGCCGCAGCCGGCGTCGACATCGTCGCCCCCTCGGGGATGATGGACGGCCAGGTCGCCGCCATCCGCGACGCCCTCGACGAGGACGAGTTCGCCGACGTGGCGATCCTCGCCTACGCCGCCAAGTACGCCTCGGCCCTCTACGGACCGTTCCGCGAGGCGGTCGATGTGGAGATCGCCGGCGGCGGGGACCGCAAGGCGTACCAGCAGGACCCGGCCAACGTCCGCGAGTCGCTCGAGGAGGTGCGCGCCGACGTGATGGAGGGCGCGGACCTCATCATGGTGAAGCCGGCGCTCGCCTACCTCGACGTCATCGCCAAGGTCCGGGCCGAGCACGACATCCCGGTGGCGGCGTACCACGTGTCCGGGGAGTACGCCATGATCAAGGCGGCGGCGGCCAACGGCTGGATCGATGGCCACCTCGTCGCCATGGAGCACCTCACGTCGATCAAGCGGGCCGGCGCCGATCTGATCCTCACCTACCTCGCTCGCGAGGCCGCTGAGGCGCTGGCGGTCGGCCGGTGACGGCGAGCCGCACCACCAACCAGGCGCTGTTCGACCGGGCCCGGGACGTCATCCCCGGCGGGGTGAACTCCCCGGTGCGGGCCTTCAACTCGGTGGGCGGCACCCCGTACTTCGTGGCACGCGGCGAGGGTGCGCGCGTGTGGGACGTCGAGGGCAACGAGTACCTCGACCTCGTGCAGTCATACGGCGCCATCATCGGTGGCCATGCCCACCCGAAGGTGATCGAGGCCATCCGCGCCGCCGCGGGCGACGGCACCTCCTACGGCGCCCCCACCGAGCGCGAGGTCCTGCTCGCCGAGGAGATCCGCCGCCGGGTCCCGTCGTGCCAGAAAGTCCGGATGGTCTCCAGCGGCACCGAGGCCACCATGACGGCGCTGCGCCTGGCGCGCGGCGCCACCGGGCGCAACCGGGTCGTGAAGTTCGCCGGCAACTACCACGGCCACGGCGACGCGCTCTTGGCGGAGTCCGGCTCCGCGGTCGCCCACCTCGACCCGGCGCACAGCCCGGGCGGCGTGCCCGGCTCGGCCGGCGTCCCCGCTGCGGCCGTGACCGACACGGTCATCGCCCCGTACAACGACGTCCCCGAGCTCGACGACACCGTCGCGTGCGTGATCGTCGAGCCCGTCGCCGCCAACATGGGCTTGGTGCAGCCGGCCGACGGCTTCCTCGCCGGGCTGCGCGCCGAGTGCGACCGGGTCGGCGCCCTGCTGATCTTCGACGAGGTCATCACCGGGTTCCGGCTGGGCTGGGGCGGGGCCCAGGAGGCGTTCGCCATCCGGCCCGATCTCTCCTGCTTCGGGAAGGTGATCGGCGGCGGGCTCAACGTCGGCGCGTTCGGCGGCCGAGCCGACCTCATGGACCACCTCGCCCCGCTCGGACCGGTGTACCAGGCCGGCACGCTGTCGGGGAACCCGCTCGCCACCGCGGCCGGGCTGGCCGCGCTCGACCTCTGCGACCACGACGCCTACCGCTCCCTCATCGGCCAGGCCGGACGGCTCGCCGCCGGCTTCCAGGCCGCGCTCCACGGTGCCGGCATCCCGGCGGTCGTCGCCACGGCCGGACCGCTGATCGGGATCCACCTCGGTGCCACCGCGCCCCGCACCTACGCCGACGCCCGCACCACCGACGAAGCTCGGTACGCCGCGCTCTTCCACGCGCTGCTCCAGCGGGGCGTGGCCCTGGCCCCCGGCGCCTACGAGGTCATGTTCCCGGGACTGGCCCACGATGATGCGGTCATCGACCGCATCATCGAGACCGCCCACGAGGCTGCGGCCGCGATCGGCTCCCCATGACCGCGGCGCCGGAACCGATGGGGCTGCCGGAAGGGGTGGTGGCGGCGGAGCTGCTCGCCGCCCTCCCGGACTCGGTGATCCTCCTGGACGCCGAGGGGACCATCGTCGGGTTCGGGCCCACCGGCGGCGACACGTTCGGCTGGAGCCCCCGGGACCTGCTCGGACACCCGGTCTTCGAGCTGTTCGCCAAGGCCGCGAACCACGACCTGCACGTGAAGGCGCTGGCCTTCGCCGCGTCATCGCCCGGCGTCCACGGGCCCATCGAGGTCACGATCGTCACGCCCGACGGGCGCCTGCGCGAGGCCGAGTTCATGCTCACGAACGCGCTCGCCACGCCCGGCGTCGGCCAGATCATCGCGGTCGGCCGGGACATCACCGACCGGTCCAGCGAGTCTGAGGTGTACCGCCAGCGCGACGCGTGGGCGTCGACCCTGCTGCGCGGCGCCAGCGACCTGATCCTGGTCACCGACCGGAGCGGCACCATCGCCTACGCCAGCCCGTCGGTCGAGCGGATCCTCGGCCGCTCCGCGGTCGAGCTGACCGGCGTGCTCGTCACCTCGGTGGTCCACCCCGACGACCTCCTCGCCGGACCGGAGGACGGGGTCCACCTGGACCGGGTCCTCGGCACCGGTCCCGGGCGGCAGCGGGTCCTGCGCATGCAGGCCAGCGACGGCTCGTGGCGGCGTCTGCGCCTGGAACGCTCCTCGAGCGAGGAGCTCGGAGACCACCTGCTGCTCCTCGCCGGCCGGGAGGTCCAGGGCGAGGGCAACGCGGTCGACCTGCTCAACGACCAGACGCTGCTGCTGGAGCGCATCGCCCGAGGGGCACCGGTGGGGGAGTCGCTCCGCGCCGTGGCCGACCTGGCCGCCCGGCGCGTCGGCGAGGGCGACGTGGTCATCGGCTACTACGACGGCCCGCGCTACCTGGCGGAGTCGCCCACGCTCGACGACGAGCTGCTCTCGGTCCTCGAGCGCACCGGCATCAGCCGACCGCCGCTCCAGCCGCTCACGTCGCCGACCGACGCCGTCCGCACCAGCGACGGCTGGGACTCGGTCGTGAAGGCGGCCTCGGGCGGTCGCTCCGTCCGGGCGTTCGCCGTGGACCTGACCGGATCCGAGGGGCTCGTCGGCCGCCTGGTGCTGCTGCGCCACCACGACGGGGACCTCACCCCGGACGAGAACGACGTCATCGCGCTGGCGGTGGATCTGGCCACCATCGCCGTCGACCGCCACCACCTCCAGGCCCGCCTCGCCCACGGCGCCCTCCACGACGAGTTCACCGGCCTGCCCAACCGCCGCTTCCTCCTCGGCCGGCTGCGCGAGACGTTCGGCGTCGACGGCGTGCAGGCGGGGCTGCTCTTCATCGACCTCGACCGGTTCAAGCTCATCAACGACAGCCTGGGTCACGACGCCGGGGACCAGCTGCTCCAAGAGGTGAGCTACCGGTTCCGCCGCGCCTTGCGCCCCGCCGACCTGGTGGCTCGGGTGGGCGGCGATGAGTTCGTGGCGCTCTGCCCGGACCTCGACAGCGCCGACGCCGTGGCTGCGCTGGCGGGCCGTCTCACCGACGCCCTGGCCGCGCCCATCGACCTGCCCGGCGGGCGCGTCGTGGTCTCGGCCAGCATCGGCGTCGTCCACGCCGTCGGCCCGGCCGATCCGGCCGAGGTCCTCCAGGACGCCGACCTGGCCATGTACGACGCCAAGGAGCGGGGCCGGAACCGCACCGCCCTGTTCCACGTCGGCCTGCGCGACCGGGCCATGGCCCGCCTGGAGGTCGAGAACGCGCTGCGCGACGCCCTCCGCGCCGACGAGATGGTCCTGCACTTCCAGCCGGTCGTCCGTCTCGAGGACCGGGCGGTGGTCGGCGTCGAGGCGCTGCTGCGCTGGGAGCGTCCCGGCATCGGACTGGTGAAGCCCAGCGCGTTCGTGCCCGTCGCCACCGACACCGGTCTGATCCTGCCGTTGGGCCGCTGGGTCATCGAGCAGGCGTCGCGCCACGCGGCTCGCTGGCCGACGCTCGAGGTGGCGGCCAACCTGTCGGCCCGGCAGCTCACCGACGCCGACCTGGTCGACTTCGTGGCGGACTGCTTGGCCCGCCACAAGGTGCCGCCGCGGCAGCTCTGCCTGGAGGTCACCGAGGCCGACCTCGTCACCGATCCCGACACCATCGTGGACCAGCTGCGCCGGTTCAAGGAGCTGGGCGTCCGGCTCGCCATCGACGACTTCGGGACCGGCTTCGCCACGCTGGACTACCTGCGTCGCTTCTCCGCCGCCGACATCTTGAAGGTCGACGCCTCCTTCGTCGCCGGGCTCAACGACCCGTCGTCGCACGACCTGGCCATCGTGTCGGCGGCCCTCGTGCTGGCCGACAACCTGGGCTTCGACACCGTCGCCGAGGGCGTGGAGACCGCAGCCCAGGCCGAGGTGCTCGAGCGCCTCGGGTGCGAACTGGCCCAGGGTCACCTGTTCAGCCCCTCGATCACCGCCGACGAGATCGATGCGCTGCTGGCCTCCGGCGCCAGCTTCGCCGCCGACCGCACCCGCTGATCAGCGGCCCGTCGCGTCGGCTCCCCGGAAGGGCCGGCGGGACCGCGACGCGTTCGGCCGGGACCGTGCCATGCTCGGACGACCCATCCGGCGTCCCGCGACGCCGACCGCGACGCCAGGAGCCTTCCCGATGAGCAGTGCCGGAATCCGCAGCGAACGCCTCGGAGCCATCTCGGACCAGGTGGGGGAGGTGCTGGGGACGCTCGCCGAGCGCGACGCCGTCGCTCGTCTGTGGGCCAGGGACCACACCCTCTGGGCGCCCGATCCCACCGAGATCAGCGACCGACTGGGCTGGCTGGACGTCCCGGCGGAGATGGCCGGCGCAGTGGAGCTGATCGACGGGTTCGTGGCCGGGTGCCGGGCGGATGGGCTCACCGATGCGGTGGTCATGGGCATGGGCGGCTCGAGCCTGTTCCCCGAGGTGATCGCCCGCTCGTTCCCCACGGGTGAGCGGGGGCTGACCCTCCACGTGCTCGACAGCACCGATCCCGCCGCGGTGGCCCACATCGCCGCCCACCTCGACCCGGAGACCACGCTGTACCTGGCGTCGTCGAAGTCCGGGTCGACCATCGAGACCCGCAGCCACCTCGACTTCTTCTGGGAGCGGGTGGGTCGAGGCGACCGCTTCGCCGTCGTCACCGATCCCGGTTCCGCCCTCGCCGCGCTCGCCCGCGAGCGCGGGTTCCGCCAGGTCTTCGAGAACCGCCCCGACATCGGAGGCCGCTACTCGGCGCTCAGCTTCTTCGGCCTGGTTCCCGCCGCCCTCGCCGGTGCCGACTGGAAGGCGCTCGTCGCCGCCGCCCAAGGGGTCACGCCCTCGCTGCAGTCGGCGGATCCCGACGTCAACGTCGGCCTCCGGCTCGGCGCCGCCCTCGCCGCCGGCGTCCAGGCCGGACGGGACAAGGCCACCCTCGTGATCGATCCCCGCATCGCCACCTTCGGCCTCTGGCTCGAGCAGCTGCTCGCCGAGTCCACCGGCAAGGCCGGCACCGGGGTGGTCCCGGTGGCCGGGGAGGCCCTGGGTCCGGTGGGCGTGTACGGGACCGACCGCATCTTCGTCTCGATCGGCACGGTCGAGCACCCCATCGGCCTCGACGTGCTCGCCGCCGAGGGCCACCCCGTGATCGAGCTCGACCTCGACGACCCGCTGGACCTCGGCGCTCACGTGCTCGTCTGGGAGGTGGCCACGGCGCTGTGCGGCGCCGTGCTGGGCATCAACGCCTTCGACCAGCCCAACGTGGCCGAGGCCAAGGAGGCCACCAGCAAGGTGCTCGCCGACGGCGCCGGTGACCTGCCGTCCGCCTCGCTCGCCGAGGTGCTGGCCCAGGTGCAGCCCGGCGACTACCTCGCCGTCCAGGCCTACGTCGAACCCGGCGACGACGACGTCCCCCGGCTCGAGGAGATCCGCCTCCTGCTGCGCGACGAGCACAAGGTGGCCACCACCTTCGGCCTCGGTCCGCGCTTCTTGCACTCCACGGGCCAGCTCCACAAGGGCGGCCCACCGACGGGGGTCTTCCTCCAGGTGGTGGGGGCCGATGCGTCCGATGCGGCCATCCCGGACCAGGCGTTCACCTTCTCGCAGCTCAAGCACGCCCAGGCGGACGGGGACCTGCTGACGCTGGACCGCCACGGCCTGCGCGCCTGTCGCACGACCCTGGCGGAGCTCACCGACCACGTGAACGAAGGAGACCGGCGATGAAGCTCGGGATGATCGGCCTGGGGAAGATGGGTGGCTTCATGGCCGAGCGGCTGCGCAACGGCGGCCACGAGGTCGTGGGCATGGACCCGGCCAAGCCGGAGGCCGACGCCCACTCGGTGGAGGAGCTGGTCCCGCTGCTGGCGGCCGACGGGCAACCCAAGGTCGCCTGGTCGATGGTCCCCTCGGGTCCCATCACCGATGGCGTCATCGCCGAGCTGGGCGAACGCTTCGCCCCAGGCGACCTCGTCATCGATGGCGGCAACTCCAACTACCTGGACTCGATCCGCCACGGCGAGGAGCTGGCCGCCAAGGGCATCGGCTTCATCGACTGCGGCACGTCCGGCGGCGTGTGGGGCCTGCAGAACGGGTACGCGCTGATGGTCGGAGGCACCGACGAGTCGGTGGCCATCGCCCAACCGCTGTTCGACGTGCTCGCCCCACCCAGCGGCAAGGGCTTCGCCCACGCCGGCCCCGTCGGCGCCGGGCACTACACGAAGATGGTCCACAACGGCATCGAGTACGGGATCATGCAGGCCTACGCCGAGGGCTACGCCATCTTGGAGGCATCGCCCCTCGGCATCGATGTCGAAGGAGCCATCGGCAGCTGGCAGGACGGGAGCGTCGTGCGCTCCTGGCTGCTGGACCTGCTCATCAAGGCCCTGAAGGAGACGCCGGACCTCGACGGCATCGCATCGGTCGCCGCCGACTCGGGCGAGGGTCGCTGGACCGTCACCGAGGCGGTCGCCAACGGGGTGGCCGCCCCGGTCATCAGCGCCGCCCTCTTCGCCCGCTTCACCTCGCAGCACCGCGAGGACGACAAGGCCATGAAGGTCATCGCCGCCCTGCGCAACCAGTTCGGCGGCCACGCCATCGAACTGGACACCCCCAAGGGAGAACAGCACTGATGGCCGCCACCACCACCGCCACCACCGAACGGTCCGACGCCCTCGTCCTGTTCGGGGCCACCGGCGATCTCGCGCACAAGAAGATCTTCCCGTCGCTCTACGCCATGGCGGCCCAGGGCCGCCTCGAGGTGCCGGTGATCGGCGTGGCCTCGTCGGTCGGCGATGACGAGTTCATCCGCGACAAGGTCCGGGCCTCGATCGCCGAGCTGGTGCCCGACGCCGACCCGGAGGTGGTCGAGGGGCTCATCGGCCGCGTGTCGTACGTCTCGGGCGACTACCGCGAGCCCCAGGTCTACGACGACCTCGCACGGCTGCTCGAGGGCACGAGCAACGCCCTCTTCTACCTGGCCATCCCACCGGTCCTCTTCGACGATGTGGTGCAGGGCATCGGCCGCGTCGGCATCGCTGAGGCCGGACGGGTGGTGGTGGAGAAGCCGTTCGGACGCGACGCAGCCAGCGCGGCCGCCCTCAACGACTGCATCCACGGCGTGTTCCCCGAGGAGCGCATCTTCCGCATCGACCACTACCTCGGCAAGGAGTCGGTCGAGAACCTGCTCGTGTTCCGGTTCGCCAACTCGCTGCTCGAGCCGGTGTGGAACCGCAACTTCATCTCGAGCGTGCAGATCACCATGGCCGAGGACTTCGGCGTGGGGAGCCGGGGCAAGTTCTACGAGAGCGTCGGTGCGCTCCGCGACGTCCTCCAGAACCACCTCCTCCAGGTCGTGGCCATCCTCGGCATGGAGCCGCCGGCCGGCGCCGACGCGGCGTCGCTCCGCGACGAGAAGGTCAAGCTGCTGCGCCAGGTCCGCACCATCTCCGCCGACTCCTACGTCCGAGGCCAGTACCGCGGCTACGCCGACGAGGAGGGCGTCGAGGCCGGGTCGGACGTGGAGACCTACGCCGCGGTCCGCTTCGAGATCGACTCGTGGCGCTGGGCCGGCGTCCCGTGGCTGATCCGCACCGGCAAGGACCTGGCGATGACCGGCACCGAGGCCATCATCACGTTCAACGCCCCGCCCCGTCTGCTCTTCACCCCCGACGGTGCGCCCGAGCCGGGCCCGAACTACCTGCGCTTCCAGCTCGGCAAGGGCGACGGGGTCAAGCTGCACCTCCACGCCAAGAAGCCGGGCGAGGACCTGATCCCCGAGCCCATCGACCTGGAGGTCTCCTACGCGGAGGCCCTGGGCCACCGCGAGGACGCCTACCAGCGCCTCCTGGACGACGCCATGGACGGGGACGCCCGCCGCTTCGGCCGAGAGGACTCCCTCACCGAGCAGTGGCGGATCGTGGAGGAGATCCTCGATCACCACGAGGAGGTCCACCTCTACGCCTCCGGCTCCATGGGGCCCAAGGAGGCCGGCCGCCTCGCCGCCGACGTCGGCGGCTGGATCGATCCGGTCGCTTCGGCGGGAACGTCGTGAGCACACCGCAGGGCCACCAGCCGGTGGGCACCGCGGCCGAGCCGCGCACCTCGCCGGACCCGGTGATCATCGGGACCGAGCCGTCCGACGCCGAACGGGCTCGCACCCTCGCCGCCGGACGGGTCCAGGGCACCCTGGGCACGGTCGCCCGAGAGCCGCAGGGCACGCCGTTCGTCTCGGTGGCGCCGTTCGGCATCGGCGATGACGGCGCCCCGATCCTGTGCATCTCGGAGATGGCCGAGCACACCATGAACCTGCGGCTCGACCCGCGCTGCTCCCTGCTGATCAGCGAGGTCGTGGACGAGGGCGCCGACCCCCTGGCCGCCGGCCGGGTCACCCTGCTCGGAACCGCGGCCGTCGTGGGCGATGACGAGCGGGAGGCGGCCAAGGCCGCCCACCTCGCCGGCAACCCCCACGCCTCGTACTACGTCGACTTCGGCGACTTCCACCTGTGGCGCATCACCGTGGACTCGATCCGCTTCGTGGGCGGATACGGCCGCATGTCCTGGGTGACCCCCGAGCTGTGGGGCTCGTCGCACCCCGATCCGGTCAGCGGCTCGGCCGGCGGCGCGATCGAGCACCTCAACGCCGATCACGCCGATTCGCTCCTGCTCATCGCTCAGGTCACCGGCGGCCGCACCGATGCCACCACGGCCACCGCCCTGGGCCTCGACCGCTACGGCCTGGACCTGCTCGCGACCGGCCCGACGGGCGCCGGGCGCGTCCGCGTCCCCTGGCCCGATGAGGTCTCCACCCCCGCCGAGATCCGATCGGCCAGCGTCGCCCTCGTCCAAGCCGCCCGAGCCGCCTCCTGAGCACGGACCTCCCGTGACGGCGGCTGCCCGGCGCCCACGGGCACAGGACGTTCGGTCGGCGACCGTGCCTGGTCGCTAGGGGAGCGGTTCGGGGACCCGCTTCACGATGGCGGCGGCCATGGCGTAGGCGGCTTCGGCAGGGCCGATCTCGTCGGGCTGGAGCAGGTTGGCCATGATGCGCAGCACCCAGTCCATGAGGCTGCGGCTGCGCATGCCGACCCGGGTGAGCTCCCGCATGAGGGCGGGCTGGCCGATGACCTGGGCGAACAGCCGGGCCACCTTGAAGTAGAGGCCGTACTCGGCCTCGAGCCACTTGGGGTACTGCTGCAGGATCATCCCGTCGCCCGTGGCGACGGCCTCGGCCAGCAGTTCGGCCACGTGGCGGCCGGTCTCGTAGGCGTAGTCGATGCCCTCGCCGTTGAACGGGTTGACCGAGCCGCCGGCGTCGCCCACCACGGCCCACGTGGGGCCGACCTTCGGGTTCACCGAGCCGGCCATCGGGATCCGGCCGCCGGTGGGGGCGCACACCGGGTTCTCCGGGTCGATCTTCCAGTAGTCGGGGGCGGTGGCCGCCCACTCCCGCATGAGGTGCGACGTGTTGACGTCGCGCCAGTCGCGGAACGTGGACAGCAGGCCGATGCCGACGTTGATGGTCCCGTCGCCGACCGGGAAGATCCAGCCGTAGCCCGGCATCGAGTTGCCGTTGCGGTCCCGCACGTCGAGGCAGCTCTCGATCCACGGCTCGTCGTGCAGCGGGCTCTCGTAGTACGTGCGGATCGCCATGCCGAGGGGGTAGCTACGGTTCCGGGCGGTGCCGAGCGCCCGGCCGAAGCGGGAGTTCGCTCCGTCGGCGATCACGATGTAGCGGGCCCGGATCTCCCGGGTCTCGCCGGTGGCCTTGTCCTTCACGACCGCGCCGGTGACCAGGCCGCCCTCCACGATGGGGGCGACGGCCTCGGTGCCCTGGTGGGTCTCGGCGCCGGCCTCGGTGGCGTGGTCGAACACGACCTGGTCCAGGTGGCGGCGCTTCACCACGAACCCGTGGTCCGGGTAGATGGGGTGGTCGGGCCAGTTCAGCTCGAGAGTGACGCCGTGGGCGACGGCCCGCAGCCCCGTGTAGCGGTGGTACTCCTCGAGCGTGGAGTACAGCCCCATGTCGTCGAGCTGCTTGACGGCGCGCGGCGTGAGCCCGTCGCCGCAGGTCTTGTCGCGGGGGAACGTCTTGCGCTCGACGCACACCACCCGCACCCCGGCCTTCGCCAGCCAGTACGACGTGGACGCACCCGCCGGCCCACCTCCGACCACCAGCACATCGGCACGGTCAGCAGAGGAGGCAGCCATGGCGTGAGTGTACGGAGTGCCGTGCCGAGGAGGCCCCGGCGCCGGGCTCAGTTCGACTCGGCCCCTTCGACCGTCGACACGGAGTCCGGATCGTTGGGCTTGAGCGCCGCGACCTCTTCGACCAGGGCGGCCATGGCCTTCGGGTCGGCCGCGAACAGCTCCGAGTTGAAGTTCGGGTCGTCCTCGGGCGTGGCGTCGTTCATCTCCTCCCGGATGTAGATGACCACGGCGGCCATCTCCTCCGGGCTGAGGGTGTCGAAGGCGCCCATGTTGGCGGTGAGGTCGTTGACGTTGCGCGGCGTGCCGTCGCCGTACGTGCCGTCGGGCCGGGCGCCGCCCTCCGAGCCGAAGTGCTCCCAGTAGACCTGGGCGAGCGGATCCTTGAAGGTCTCGAGCGCATGACCCTCGTTGAGCTGCTGACCGGTGCCACCGGCGGAGGAACCGGCGCCGGACGGAAGGTGGCAGCCGGCGCAGTTGGCGGTGTACACCTCCTTGCCGATCACGAAGGGGTCGGTCTCGCCGGCGGGCGGGGGCTGCACGGAGAAGACGTAGATGACGCCCCAGAGGGGCAGCAGGGCGAGGACGGTGGCGGCCCAGTACGGCACGCGCTTGCGGGCCTTGGCCGCGGCGACGACGGGGATGTCGACCACCGGCTTGGCCACGGCCTCGTCGAGGGTGGGGAGCGGGGCCGGTGCGGCCTTCTTCTTCTCGACGGCGGCGGGGGCCGCCGCGGCGGCAGCGGGTGCGTCACCTGCGGCGGGGGCGGCGTCATCTGCAGGCGCTTCGCCACCGGCCTTGGCGGCGCGTGCAGCAGCCGCCTTCTTCAGCAGGTGCTCGGGGATCTCGGTCAACGCATTCCTCCGCAGGCGGCTCGGCACCCGGCGACGACACGCTCACCGGGCAGACGCGGCCACTCTAGGCCCGCTCCGCGTCCCGGGGCCAAGCCGCGGAGCGCCTCGCATCGCGCGCCGCCGGACGCCCGTCGTCGCAGCTCCAGACGGGGTCGCTGACCCGCCGATCTGAGGGTTCGACGACCGTTCCGGAGGGCACCAGATGGGGTGGAGAACGAGGGAGGCTCCGAATGTGTGGTCCCGGGGGTCGCGTGCTAGACCAACACCTGAACCGGGTCGTGTGTCTGGCCACGGTCGTCCCATTGGATTGTGAACCCGTTCACGAGGAGGAGCCGTCACTGTGATCGCCGCTGAATCGCTTCTGTCGCAGCTCGGGACCATCGTGACGAGCGCCCTCAAGGGCCTCGCCAACGTGGCCTTCACCGGTTCGCTCATCGTGATGTTCATCCTCGCCGGGATCGTCGTGCTCGCCTCCAAGAAGCGGCCCAAGGACGCCTACCTCTCCTGGGGCGAGGCCATGGCCGCATCGGTGTTCTGCACCTTCGGCCTCTTCTGGGCCTTCGGCGTCGTCCCGCACCAGTGGCTGACCTACTCCGGCTCGGAGCTCGCGATGCGCTCCGACGCGATCCTCGCCGGGCCGGGCTCCACCGGGCTCATGGAGTGGTCGCCCATCGTGATCTCGAAGCAGACCCTCGCCGACCTCATCGCCGTGGGCATCTACGGCATGTCCTTCACCCTCACCGTCGTCCTCTGGTCGATGTGGCAGAAGCGGGGCCAGAAGAAGACCGAAGAGGTCGAGAAGTCCAGCTACGGCCGCCCCCTGGTGAAGGCCTGAGCCATGGCCAAGACCGACGCCAACCCCCCGATGCCGGAGTTCCGCACCGACTACGCCCTCGTGCAGGTCGATGCGGACTACCTGGCCAAGGCGGTCAAGCCCAAGCAGTTCATCCACATCGACCAGTCCGAGTGCATCATGTGCGAAGGCTGCGTCGACATCTGCCCGTGGAAGTGCATCCACATGGTGCAGCCGCAGTCCATCGCCGAGGCGGAGGGCACGGAGCTCCCGGGCATCGACCCCAGCGACAACGTGGTGTTCCTGATCGACGACGACGTGTGCACCCGCTGCGCGCTCTGCGTCGACCGCTGCCCCACCGGTGTCATCATCTTGGGGAAGGTGGGCGACCCCGCCGCCAACGGGGACGGGCACCAGCGCACCAACACCCACGGCTACGGCTACGGGATGCGCCTCGGATGATCACCACCCTTCCCTCCACCGGCCCACAGAATCGGGAGCAGTAGTCCGATGGCCAAGACCATGCAGAACAAGGGCCCGTCGAAGGTCGCCGAGCTGATGGACAAGACCCAGTCCAGCCAGGCTTGGAACTCGATCTTCCGTCCCGGCTCGATCTTCCGGAAGGGCTACACCGACAGCCCTCGGAACCGGTCCTACGTGATCATGAACTCGGTGCTGTACCACCTGCACCCGGTGAAGGTGAAGCGCCACGCCGTGAAGGTGAGCTACACGCTCTGCCTCGGCGGCCTCTCCTTCTTCTTGTTCATCCTGCTCACGGTGACGGGCATCTTCTTGATGTTCTTCTACCGGCCCACCGCCGCCCAGGCCTGGAACGACATCTACGCCCTGCAGACCTCGGTGACCTTCGGGCTGCTGGTGCGCAACATGCACCGGTGGTCCGCCCACCTCATGGTGCTGTCGGTGTTCCTCCACATGGCGCGGGTCTTCTACCACGGCGCCTACAAGCCGCCCCGTGAGTTCAACTGGGTCATCGGCGTCGTCCTGCTGCTGTTGACCCTGCTGCTGTCCTTCACCGGCTACCTGCTGCCGTGGGACCAGCTGGCCCTCTGGGCCGTGACCGTGGGCACGAACATGATGGGGTACACGCCCGTCTTCGGGAACCAGGTGCGCTTCGTGCTCCTCGGTGGCTCCGAGATCGGCACGGACACGCTGCTGCGCTGGTACGTGCTGCACGTGCTCATGCTCCCGTTCGTCATCGTGATCTTCATGGCCATCCACTTCTGGCGTGTCCGCAAGGACGGCGGCATCAGTGGCCCCCTGTAGGACTGGAGCAGCGGCATGACCGAGATCCCCGAGCACCTCCGCAAGCGGGCCGAAGAAGCACGCGCCAAGGCGGCGGCCGCCAAGGCCGAGCCCGAGGCGCCTGCCGCCGACGCCGCGCCCAGCGAGGCCGAGAGCAAGATCCCCGCGCACCTGCTGGAGCGGGCCAAGGCGGCCCGTTCCAAGGCGGCGGGCGCCGACTCCGGCGCGGAGGCGGCCGTGACCGCCGCCCCCAGCGGGGGCACCGCCGTCGCCACCGCGGCGCCGCCCGTGGCTGCCGGCCCGGGGGGCCACACCCAGCGCCTCCTGACCGTGGTCAAGTCCGGTTCGATCCAGGACGTCAAGGCCAGCCCGCAGGACAAGGTGCACGTCTGGCCCCACCTGCTCTCCATCGAGTTCG
>JAOBWH010000115.1 GCA_025463265.1 Ilumatobacteraceae bacterium | reverse complement strand
TCATGTCGAACGGCGTGAACGCCGTCGTCGGATCCGCATCATGCAACGTCTTGGTGATCGCCGCAGTCAGCGTCGTCTTGCCATGGTCGATGTGACCCATCGTGCCGATGTTCAGGTGCGGCTTGTTCCGCTCGAACTTTTCCTTGCCCATCACGGACTCCCTTGACTGCGCGGTTTGCTTTCTGACAACTCGCCCGGACCGGCGACGGCACTGGCGCTTGGTAGCGGCGCCCGGGTTCGAACCGGGGACAACTCGATTATGAGCCGAGTGCTCTGACCAACTGAGCTACGCCGCCAGGATCTGGCGTTGCGAGCCTCCTGTGGGAATCGAACCCACGACCTCTTCCTTACCATGGAAGCGCTCTGCCGACTGAGCTAAGGAGGCAAGGGCCGCGCCGCATGGAGCGGTTCGGACCGGCTGGTCAGCATAGCCACCTGCCCCCGTCGAGACGAAAGCCGGAATTGTCCTGGATCACCCTCCCCCGGCCGGCGGCCGGACGTGGGCCGTTCGGCCCACGAACTGCTCAACATGTGGGACCAGCGGCCGATGGTCCGCGGTGCAGTACACCCGTCTGGTCATCGAGGAGGGAGCAACGACCTTCTCGCTCAGCTTCCACCCGCGCCTCACGGTCGTCGCCGGGGTGGCCGCCGCAGCCCGAAAGGGCCTGGTCGCCGAGCTGATCGGCGGTCTCGGCAGCACCCGGACCGGCGTGAACCTCGAGCTGGCCGACGACCGGGGGCGGCGCCTGGCGGTGCTGCGGCCGGCGACGGGCGGGCACCGCGTCATCGACGTGGGCAGCGGGACCGATGTGAGCGAGGAGTTCCGGAGCCCCGACGGGCGCCTCGATGTGCTGGGCCGCTTCGGCCTCGACGCCCGCAGCGCGGTCGACACCCTCCACCTGGACCGGGGCGGCCTCCACCGCGACTCCCAGCGCGACGACATCGTGAAGCGCCTCAGCGAGCTCGACCAGACCGAGCTGTGGTCCACCGCGGCCCGGGTCCGCATCACCGAGGACGAGCTCAAGGCGCTCGGACCCGAAGAGGGTGCGGCCACCGAGAACGCCGAGCTCGTCGCCCGCATCGAACGCCACCACCACGGGCTCGAGGAGGCGCTCGACCAGCACCTCCGCCTCCGGCGCGACGCCTCCATGGTGTGCGCCGCCTCGCTGCTCGCCGCCCTGCCCGTGGCGCTCATCCGACCGGGCCTCGCCGTGCCGATCCTGGCCATCGGCCTCGCCACCATCTTGATGGCCTTCATGTTCCGGGCCCGGGTCGAGGCCGTGCAGCGGATGGAGCAGAGCGCCCTGGCCGACGCCGGCGTCGACTCCTACCTGGGCTACGTGGTCGGTCGGGTGAACAACATGATGGAGGACACCGAGACCCGTCGCCGCCGCCTCGCGGTCGCCGAGGACCACCGGGCCGCCGCCGTGCGGTGGACCCGGGTGGCAGGTGACGTGAGCGTGGAGTGGGCGCTCACCCACCACGAGGAGATCGAGACCGCGGCCCGTCTCCGCAAGGAGCTCGCCACCCTCGGGCAGATCTCCACCACCGCCCCTGCGCTCGACGACGACACCACGGCGCTCGCCCACTCGCTGATCAGCCACCTGGGCCGCCTGCGGACGATCGGCTCCGGTGGCGAGAGCATGCCGCTGATCCTCGACGATCCCTTCACCGAGGTCGCCCCCTCCACGAAGCTCACCTTGATGGAGCTGCTCGCCCGCACCGCCGGCTCCCCGCAGGTCATCTTGTTGACCGACCAGGACGAGGTCGCCACCTGGGCGCGGCTCGAGGCCCTGACCGGCGAGGTCGCCCTCGTCGAACCGTCGATCTCGACCCAGCCCGTCGCCCACCCCGCTCCGGCGAGCCAGCCCAGCAACGACCTGGCGGTCTGACCCCCCACCCCGGGAGTGCCGCGCGACCGAAGCGCCCGGCACCGGCTCCGGCGCCGATCCGACGTCGGTCCGCCGCAAAAGCCCTTTCACCGCACGCGGGCGAGGGGTAGCGTCGTCAACCCTGTCTGACCGCCCTCAGGACGCTGACCCATGGCTGGCAACCCATCGAGCACCACCGTCGACCTCGACGGCGAGCGGGCCGCGCTGGCCCGCGCCCGCGACGCGGTCCAGGCCAAGCTCACCGCGCTCGCGGGCATCTCGGGCGGCGGCGCCGACGCGCTGGCCGACGAGTACATCGATGCGGTGGTCCGCGGCGCGGTGGAGAAGCTCCAGCAGGAACTGGTGGTGTTCGGGCGCATCGACGACGACCAGCCGTGGCGCGTCGGCCTGTACGGCATCGACCAGGACGGCGACCAGCTGGTCATCGACTGGCGGGCACCGTTCGCCGGCGGGTTCTACCAGGCTCGCATCGACGAGCCCCGGGGCCTCGAGCGGCGGGTCACCTACGTCGGGTCCATCACGGATCTGTTCATCGAGGAGTTCACCACCGGCGAGATTCGCGGCTCGTCACCGCTGCTGGGCGAGCTGTCGCGCAGCCGCGGCACCGAGATGCGAGCCGCCGTCGCCACCCTCCAGTCCGAACAGGACGCCCTCGTGCGGTTGGACCCCACCGCCCGGCTCGTGCTGCGGGGCGGGCCCGGCACCGGCAAGACCGTGGTCGGCCTCCACCGGGCGGCCTGGCTCGTCTACAACGACCGGCGGCTCACGGCCGGGCGCATCCTCGTGGTCGGGCCCAGCGACAAGTTCCTCCGGTTCGTGTCCGCCGTGCTCCCCACCCTCGGCGAGGCCCGGATCGTGCAGACCACCTTCGAGCGCCTGCTCGGGCGGTCCACCACCGCCGGCAGCGACCCCCGCTGGCTCGACGTGCTCGACCGGTTCGAGGCGGACCTCCTCCACCCCGGCGAGATCCAGGTGGGGCTCACCCGCATCCGCGTCGACGAGGTGCGCGAGCTCATGGACCGCATCGCCGGCCGGTCGATCCCCTGGCGGGATCGACGCAAGGCCTTCGTCAACCGGCTGGCCAACGCCCACGGCCTCAAGGTGGGTGAGGTGAGCAAGGCCGCCGCCGAGGTGTGGCCGCCGCTCAGCACCGATCAGGTCATGCGCCGCCTGCGATCGCGGCCGCTGCTCACCGAGCTGGGGATGGACGCCGAACTCCTCGACGACTGGCTCCGCGACCCGGTCGACGGGGCGCTGCTGGACGAGGTCCGGGCACGGGTCGAGGGCGTGCCCGCCACGTACGGCCACGTGATCGTGGACGAGGCCCAGGACCTCTCGCTGCTCCAGCTCCGGGCCGTGCAGCGCCGCTCGGCCGGGCTCACCCTCGTCGGCGACGACGCCCAGCGCTCCTCCCCCCACGGTCTCGGACTCCGCGGCGCGGCGGCCCGCCTCGACGTCGACCCGGCCGAGATGGCCACCGCCTACCGCATGTCGGCAGAGATCGCCGGCTGGCTCAACGAGCACGCCGCCGCCCACGGCATCGACGCCGTCGAGCTGCTCGGCATCCGGCCCACCGGCGTCGAGGTGGCCGAGGAGCCCGGCGACCGCCCCGCCGCGGAGGCCCGCCACCGCGAGCTGGCCGAGCAGTGGCCCAACACCGCGCTCATCACCGCGGACGACACCTGGAGCCACAAGGGCGTGGAGTACGACGCGGTGGTCGTCGACACCGACGGCATGGACGCCCCGCAGATCTACCTCGCCGCCAGCCGGGCGGCCCACCAGCTCGTCATCGTCCATCCCTGAGCGCGGTGCGAGACGAAACCGCACCGGTCCCGGTGCCGTGCGCTCCCCGCTGCGCGCACCGACGAGAGAGCCCCCGCCGGGACGACGGGGGCTCTCGCAGTTTGGTGGGCCGAGTTGGATTTGAACCAACGTAGGCATAAGCCGACGGGTTTACAGCCCGTTCCCTTTGGCCACTCGGGCACCGACCCAGGACGAACGATCGTAGCGCCAGACCCCGGGTGCTCGGCAAGCGGAACGGGGTGGGCAGCCGGCGGTAACCTGCGGCCATGCCCAGCTTCGATGTGGTGTCCGAGGTCGACATGCAGGAGGTCCGCAACGCTGTGGACCAGGCGAGCCGGGAGCTCGGCCAGCGCTACGACTTCAAGGGGACGAACTCCTCGATCGAGCTCGCCGATGACGCCATCAAGATGGCCACCGCGTCGGAAGATCGGCTCAACGCCCTGAAGGTCATGCTCGAGGAGAAGCTGGTCAAGCGCCACGTCTCGCTCAAATCGATCGACTACGGCAAGGTCGAGGAGGCGTCGGGCGCCACCGTGCGCCTGACCGCGAGCATCGTCGCCGGCATCTCGTCGGACAAGGCCCGGGAGCTCAACAAGTTCATCAAGAACCTCGGGCTCAAGGGCATCCAGTCCTCCACCCAGGGCGATCAGCTGCGGGTGACGGGCAAGAAGCGAGACGATCTGCAAGACGTCATCGCCAAGCTCAAGGAAGCGGACCTCGGCATCCCGCTCCAGTTCAACAACTTCCGCGACTGACGCACGAGCGCGACAACGCCCCGCTCGGGTGGGTGAGCGGGGCGCTGCCTGATGGGTCGGCGCGGTGGCGGGATACCGGCGACCCAAACCTGGGATCGTGGCGCTAGTGCTGCCACTCGCCCGAGCGGAGCCGGGCGATGCGATCCTCCATCGGAGGGTGGGTGGAGCTCATCCGGACCGAGAAGCTCGACTTCTGGCCGGCGAACGGGTTGGCGATGTAGGCGCTGGCCTGAGCCGGGTTCACCGTGCTCGGGATGAGCTTGGTGCCGCGGTCGAGCTTCTCGAGGGCCCGGGCGAGCGGCTCGCCGGTGCCGAGCAGCTTGGCGCCGCGGCGGTCGGCCTCGTACTCCCGGCTCCGGCTCAGCGCCGCCTGCAGGAAGGCGGCGGCGACCGGGGCCAAGATGGCGATGGCCAGCGTGCCGAACACGTTGTCGCTGCGGTCTCGTCCGCCACCGCCGAACACCGAGGCCCACATGGCCATCTGAGCCAGGAACGTGATGCCCATGGCCACCGAGGCCGCCACGGAGCTGATCAAGATGTCGCGGTTGCGGACGTGGCTGATCTCGTGGGCGAGGACGCCCTGCAGCTCCTCCCAGGAGAGGATGTCGAGGATGCCCTTGTTGACGCAGACCGCCGCATGCTCGGGGCTGCGGCCCGTGGCGAAGGCGTTGGGTTGCGGGTCGGGCGAGACGTAGAGCCGCGGCATCGGGATGTCGGCCCGCTCCGCGAGGTCGGCGACGATGGCGTGGTAGCGGGGCATCTGCTCCGCGCTGACCTCGACGGCGTTGGCCGCCTTGATGGCCAGCTTGTCGCTGAACCAGTACGACCCGCCGACGAAGACGAGGCCGATGAGCAGGCCGATGGCGGCACCACCGGTGCCGCCGAGCGCCCCGCCGACCACGATCATCAGGCCGCCGATGCCAGCGAGGATGACGGCGGTCTTGGCGTTGTTCTTCATGGCGGACCCGGCGGGGGTGGGGGGGTGGGTGCCGGTGGCCGGACCCTACCGAGACCCTCCGAAAGCCGAGCTAAGACCGCCGTGCGACACCGGCCACTGGCGCCAGCCGCTGCGGTCCGGCCCGTTCAGGTCAGGCTCCGGTGGTCGGTCAGTCGTCCTTGGTGTTGGTGGCGGCGCGGGTGCGGATCTCCTCCACCACGGCGGGGTCGGCGAGGGTGGTGGTGTCGCCCAGCTCGCGGCCCTCGGCCACATCGCGCAGCAGGCGGCGCATGATCTTGCCGGAACGGGTCTTGGGCAGGTCATCGGTGAAGACGATGAGCTTGGGCCGGCTGATGGCACCGATCTTGGCGGCGACGTGCTGGCGCAGCTCCTCGCCGAGCTCGGGGCTCGCCGTCACGCGGCCCTTGAGCGTGACGAAGGCGACGATGGCCTGACCGGTGGTGTCGTCCTTGGCCCCGACGACTGCGGCTTCCGCGACCTGGGGGTCGTCGACGAGCGCGGACTCGACCTCGGTGGTGGAGATCCGGTGCCCGGACACGTTCATGACGTCGTCGACTCGACCGAGGACCCACAGGTACCCGTCGTCGTCGATCTTGGCGCCGTCGCCGGCGAAATACCGGCCCTCGAAGGTGCTCCAGTAGGTGTCTCGGTAGCGCTCCGGGTCGCCCCAGATGCCGCGCAGCATCGACGGCCACGGCCGGGTCAAGGTGAGGTAGCCACCGCCGCGGTGGACGACCTCGCCGGCGTCGTCCACCAGTTCGGCGCCGATGCCCGGCAGCGGGAAGGTGGCCGAGCCCGGCTTGGTGGTGGTGGCGCCGGGCAGCGGCGAGATGAGGATGGCGCCGGTCTCGGTCTGCCACCACGTGTCGACGATGGGGCACCGCTCGCCGCCGATGACCTGGTGGTACCAGATCCACGCCTCGGGGTTGATGGGCTCGCCCACCGACCCGAGCACCCGCAGCGACGACAGGTCGTGCTTCTCGGGCTCCTGGCGACCCCACTTCATGAAGGTCCGGATGGCGGTGGGGGCCGTGTAGAGGATGGTGACGCCGTAGGTCTCGATCAGGTCCCAGAAGCGGTCCTTGCCGGGGGTGTCGGGGGTGCCCTCGTACATGACCGAGGTGGCGCCGTTCGAGAGCGGGCCGTAGACGATGTAGCTGTGTCCGGTGACCCAGCCGACGTCCGCAGTGCACCAGTAGACGTCGGTCTCGGGGTGCAGGTCGAACACGTACCGGTGGGTGAACGTCGTCTGCGTGAGGTAGCCGCCGGTGGTGTGCATGATGCCCTTGGGCTTGCCGGTGGTGCCCGACGTGTAGAGCAGGAAGAGGAGGTCCTCACTGTCCATCGGCTCCGGGGGGCACGAGGCGTCGGCCGCCGCCACCAGGTCGTGATACCAGTGGTCGCGGCCGTCGACCCAGTCGATCGCCGCTTCGCCGCCGGAGGCCGAGATGCGGTCGACCACGACGACGTGCTCGACCGACGGGGCATTGGCCACGGCGACGTCGGCCGTGGGCTTGAGCAGGCCCGGCTTGCCCCGCCGCCACCCGCCGTCGGCGGTGATGAGGACCTTGCACTCGGCGTCGTTGATGCGGTCCGCGAGCGAGTCCGCCGAGAAGCCGCCGAACACCACGGAGTGGGCGGCGCCGACGCGGGTGCAGGCGAGCATGGCGACGACCGCTTCGGGGATCATCGGGAGGTAGATGGCGACGCGATCGCCCTTGGCGACGCCCAGGCCCTTGAGGGCGTTGGCGAAGCGCTCCACCTCGGCCAGCAGATCGGCGTAGGTGATGGTGCGGGTGTCGCCCGGCTCGCCCTCCCAGTGGAAGGCGACCCGGTCCCCGAGACCCGCGCGCACGTGGCGGTCGAGGCAGTTCTCGCTGACGTTGAGCTTCCCGCCGACGAACCACCTGGCGTCGGGCAGCTGCCAGTCGCAGATGGTGTCCCACTCCTGCCGCCAGTCGAGGAGGGCGGCGGCCTGGCGGGCCCAGAAGCCCTGGTAGTCCCGGTCGGCCTCCTCGTGGAGGTGGTTCGATGCGACGAGCGCCTGCTCCTTGAACGCCTCCGACGGTGGGAAGGTCCGCTCCTCGAGCAGGTAGTCCTCGATGGTGGCGCCCGCGCCTTCGGTGGCGTCGCTCATGGCTGGTGCTCCGTTCCGGGCCGGCAGGGCGCTCGGCCGCAGTGCGTCGGCCACCCTAGCGACGGCCGGTCGCCGGGTCGCCGGAACCTCCAGCTTCGGAGCTCGTGGGCCGGGAGGCCCGTTCGAGCAGGACCAGGCAGACCGCCGGGATGGCGAACAGCAGGATCGAGGCCACCGTGGCCCAGGGAACCGAGCGGTGCTCGATGATCTGGGTCGGGAGCCGCTTGCCCCGCAGGGCGCGCATCACGATGGTCGGCCACTCGAACGCGGCGAGCCGCGCCCACAGGATCCCGCCCCCCGCCACCAGCGATGCGGCGACGGCCGGCAGGTGGCGGGGCTGGGCGGCGCCCACCAGCGCCACCACCAGGGCGGCGTAGCCCGGGGCCGCGTAGTAGCCGTAGCCCGCGGTGTCGAACGCCGCCCGCACGCCGAGGGCCACCCCGAGCGCGGCGATGGCGACGACCGGTGTGGCCCGGGCGCCGCGGTCGCGCAACCAACAGCAGAGCACGAGCACGATGGCCAGCGGGAGGTACCGCGACACGAGGAACGCCCCCGTCTCGCCCAGCGGGAGCAGGCCGGGCAGGACGCGCGACGAGCTGATGGTGTCCTTGGCGGCGAGCACGGCGAGCGTCAGCTGGGGGTCGGCGGCGAAGAACGGGGCCACGAGCACGATGCAGGTGGCGACCGATCCGGCCACGAGCACCATCCGCTCGCGTCCGGTCTCGAGGATGGCGAGCACGGCGACGGCCACGACCACCCACTGCTTGGTCGCCAGGCCGAACCCGAGGAGCACGGCGGCGAGGGGGATGCGCCGGCGGAGCACCGCGGCGTACGCGCCGAGGACGGCGGCGGTGGCGAGGACGTCGGCGGGGTGGAAGACCTCCAGGTAGTTCGCCATCACCGGCACCCCGCCCACCACGAGCGCCAGCCCGAGCAGTTCCCGAGGGCTCCGCGCCGCCACGCCGTACGCCCGGGTGGCGGCGACGGTGGCGATCGCGAGCGGGACGAGACAGGCGACGCTGGCCGCCACGTAGCTGAGCGAGACGCTGGTGAAGGCCCGAGCCGCCAGGTAGACCGGCACCATCACGACCGGACCGGGCCCCGACGTCTGGTTGGAGTGGGCGAACGCGCCGCGCAGGTGGCCCTCCCCCACCCAGTGGAGCAGCCGCTGCTGCTGGGCGCGATCGGTGCCCGTCAGGCCGATCACCACCAGGGCCGTCGCGATGGCGGCGGTGATGGCGGCGAGCCCGAGCAGCCACCACGCCAGGGTCAGCGACCGGTCCCACCGGCTGGGGTCGCGCTGCTCGATGGGCGCCGATCGTAGCGGTCGCTCCCGCGTGGCAGGCTCTGGCCATGACGAGCGTGAACCCGACCGATGCGACCGACGCCGAGGACCGCGAAGAGCTGACGTGGGATCTGTTCGGGACGGCCACCCGGGCGCTCGCCGAGGCGGTCGCGGCCGACGAGTGGCGCCCGGACATCGTCGTGGCCGTCGCCCGGGGCGGGCTCACCGTCGCGGGGGCGCTCGCCTACGCGCTGGGTGTCAAGAACTGCGGCACGATCAACGTCGAGTTCTACACGGGGGTCGACGAGCGCCTCGATGTGCCGGTGGTGCTGCCGCCGAGCCTCCAGCTGGTCGACGTCACCGGCCTCCAGGTGCTGGTGGTCGACGATGTGGCCGACACCGGCCACACGCTGCGGCTGGTGCGCGAGGTCCTCGCCCAGCACGTGGAGGAGGCCCGCACCGCGGTGCTGTACCACAAGAGCCACTCGGTGATCGCCCCCGACTACGCGTGGAAGCAGACCGACGCCTGGATCAACTTCCCGTGGTCGGTGCTGCCGCCGGTGGCCGGCCTCGCCCCCCGTTGAGGCCCGGCCGGGTCGCCGGAGCTCCGCCCCGGAGCACGTTCAGCCCGGGTCGGTGGTGAAGGTGACGTCGGCGGTGGTGAAGCTGGCGGCGGTGGCCTCGTCGAGACCGACCGGCTCCGGGTCGATGCCCAGCTCGTAGCGCAGGAAC
This sequence comes from Ilumatobacteraceae bacterium, assembly GCA_025463265.1. Classification (GTDB taxonomy): domain Bacteria; phylum Actinomycetota; class Acidimicrobiia; order Acidimicrobiales; family Iamiaceae; genus Aquihabitans. The sequence goes on along the minus strand of JAOBWH010000115.1, from coordinate 21,400 downwards.
GCGACCGTGAAGTGGTCGATGGCGCCGAAGGCCTTGGCCGGGTCGAGCTTGTCTGGCTCGCACCCGTCGCTGGCCAGCCGGAGCAGCTCGTCACCGAGGTCGAGGCCGGCTTCCTTGGTGAGCTGGACGAGACCGCCCTGGTCCTTGCCGATGAGGCAGATGTCGGAGAAGACGAGGTGGCCCGCATCGGCGATCTCCACGAGGTACTTGGGCGGATCCATGCCCTCGTAGACGGCGACGCTGTCGGCCGGGTCGATGATGCCGTCGGCCGAGCCGAGCATCACCATGCCGGGGACGTCGGGCACGGGCCGCTCGGCGGTCTTGCCGTCCTCGTCGGGACGGCCGGCGCCCACCGAGTACGAGATGAAGGCCTTGACCCGGTCCTCGGACGACGCCGTGAGGTACGCCGCCGATGCACCGGCGGAGTGGCCGGCCACCGCCACCTCGTCGAGGTCCAGCAGGTCGTGGAGCGGTGAGGCCTCGTCCTCCCCGTCGGCGATGGCCGCATCCAGGGACGCGGTCAGCACCTCGGGATCCTCCCGCGGCGTGACCCCCTTGGACGCGGTGCCCAGGAGGCCGCTCAGGCTGCGCTCCACGTGATCCGGGGCGATGACGACGAAGCCCCACGAGGCGAGGTGGGTGACCAGGTCTGCGGACTGCTCGGGGAACCCGGCGTAGCCGTGGCTGAACAGCACCACGGGGTAGGGCCCGTCGGCGGCGGGGTCGGCGCCGATGTGGGCATCGATCTCGTACTGCGGGCGGAGGTCGGCGTCGATCTTCGCCTGGAGCTCCGGAGACAGCAGGCTGGCGATGTCGAAGGTCTCCGTGGGCGTGTCGGCAGCCTCGGCGGACGCGGGGTACCAGATGACGACACGACGCCCGTCGTCGAGGGCGATGGTCCGGCTCCCGACCTGATCCGGGCCGGGCTCGGCGTACGCCGGGTCCGACCCGCCCGGCGATCCCGTCTCGGTCGTGGTCGACGTGGTGGCGCTGGTCCCCTTGGTGGTGGTGGCACCGTCCGATCCGCTGTCGCTGGAGCTGCACGCTCCGACGAGCAGGACGACGGCGAGCAGAGATGCGACGAGGGCACGGCGGGTGGTCAGCACGGCGCTGACCGTACCGGCCGGCCGCCCGCCCTGCCTGCCTGCCTGCCTGCCTGCCTGCCTGCCTGCCCGGATGGACGCAGCCCCGCCATGGTCGGTCGACGGTGCACGGCTCGGCCGGGGCGAGCCCTACGACGACCGGGCGGGGGGCGCCCACTCGAGGACGGTGAAGGCGCCGGGGCCGGTGGGGTCGAGCAGGGCTTCGGCTTCGGTGATGCGGCTGCGCCCGGCGATGGCGGCGAGCCCGCCGCCGAGGCCCCGGTCGTCCCAGATCGCCCGGCCCTCGGCCACCAGCTCGTCGATGCCGTGGGCCCGGAGGAACTCGGCCTGGGTGGAGGTGGCGAGCGGCGGCTCGATGAGGGCGAGCTGGTCGATGGCCACGTCGCAGGTGATGTCGCTGCGGCCCGGGCTGTCGTAGGGCGCGCCGCCGCGTCCGTGGGCGGTGTAGGTCCGGAGCCACTCGTCGGGACGGACCGCCGCCATCTCGGCGGTGGTGCGGGCGTAGTCGATGACCACGAGGCGCCCACCGGCGGCCAGGTCGAGGGCGTTGCGCAGCCAGACGGCGGCGTCGGCCTGGGCGGGGATCCGCGCCCCGACTGCGGCATCGGGGGCGCGCGCGGCGCACCAGCCCTCCTGGACCGGCTCGAGCGGGCGGTGCGCCTCGGCCAGGCGCCCGTCCACGACGTCGACCACGACCTCGGCCCACCCGGCCGCGGTCCGCTCGGCCAGGGCGACCGGCAGGTTGTCGAGCAGCTCGTTGGCCAGCACGACCACGGGACCGTCGAGCTCGCGCGCACCGGGCAGGTCCGGGCGGCTGGTGACGCCATCGGGGTGGGTGGCCCACTGCACCTCGCCCACCTCCACCAGCGTGAACGCCAAGGCCGCCGCGCTGCGGGGCCGGGCGGCCTGGATCGTCCGGGTCAGCCCGCCCGGACCCGCGCCGGCATCGACCACGTGGAGCCGCGGTGGCTGGCCGAGCTCATCCCACCAGGAGTCGAGCGCCCGGGCCACGACGGCGCCGAACAGCGGCCCGATCTCGGGGCTGGTGAGGAAGTCCCGGCGGCGCCCCGCCCCTCCCCCGCGCTGGTAGAAGCCGAGGCCGGGGGCGTAGAGGGCGTGCGCCTGGTACTCGTCGAACCCGATGGGCCCGGTGGCGGCGATGTGGGCGACGAGCAGCTGCTCGAGCTCACCCATGGCGCACGGTCAGCGGGCGGTCAACAGGGCGAGGGTGGCGCCCTCGGCCAGATCGCTGACCAGGCTGGGGAAGATGCCGACCGCCAGGGTGAAGATCACGGCGGCACCGACGACCACGCCGAGGGTGACGGGGACCCGGATGGGGGTCACGTCGCCATCGGGCACGTCGTCCATGAACATGACCTTGACCAGCGACAGGTAGTAGCCGAGCGCGATCACCGAGTTCACGGCCATGACCACACCCATGATGTACCCGAGGGGGCTGTTGCCGGACACGACGGCGGTGAAGGCGGTGAACTTGGCGTACCAGCCGGCGGCGATGGGGATGCCGCCGAGGGCGAACAGGAACGCCGCCATGGAGACGGCGAGCGCCGGGGCGTAGGTGAACAGGCCGCCCCAGGAGGCGATCTCACCGGTGCCGGTGCGGCGGCTCACGGCGATGATCACGGCGAAGGCGCCGAGGTTCACGACCGTGTAGATGATCACGTAGGTGACCACGGCGATGAGGGCATCTCGCGACGACTGGGGGCTCTCGCCGAACACGGCGAGCGGGGCCAAGATGAACCCGGCCTGGGCCACCGACGAGTAGGCGAACAGGCGCACCACGTTGGTCTGGCGCAGGGCGATGACGTTGCCGACGGTCATGGTGAGCACGGCGATGATGAAGATGAACGGCCGGATGATGTCGGCCTGGCCGGCGAAGCCGACGTAGACCAGCGACAGGATCGCCACGAAGCCGGCGGTTTTCGACGCCACCGACAAGAAGGCGGTGACGGGGGTCGGGGCGCCCTCGTAGGTGTCCGGCGCCCAGTTCTGGAACGGGACGGCGGACACCTTGAAGGCGAAGCCGATGAGCACGAAGATGATGCCCAGCACGGCGATGGGCTCGTCCATGAAGTTGGCGTTCACCTTGTCGCCGATGTCGGCGAGGATCGTGCTGCCGGTGCCGCCGAAGATCAGCGACATGCCGTAGAGCATGACGGCCGAGGCGAACACGCCCATCAGGTAGTACTTCATGCCGGCCTCGTTGCCGGTGAGCGTGCGCTTGCGCCAGCCCGCCAGCAGGTACGCCGGGATGGAGAGCATCTCCAGCGCGATGAAGATGCCGATCAGGTCCCGGGCGGACGCCATGATCACCATGCCGAACACGGCCGACAGGAGCATCAGGTAGTACTCGCCCTCGGCGTAGTCACCCTCGGCGATGTAGTTCGTGGACAGCAGGATCGTGAAGTAGCCGGCCACCAGGAACAGGCCCGAGAGCACCAGCGAGAAGTCGTCGACGACGAACGCCCCGCCGAACAGCACCCGGTCGGTGTTGTCGTAGGCCAGGGTGAGGATCGGGACCAGGGCGGCCAGCATGCCGATGCCGGCGAGCGACGACGCCGTCCACCGGCTCTCGTCGCTGGTGAACACGTCGACCAGCAGGCACAGCGCGATGGTCCCGACGAGCACGAGCTCGGGGGCGAGCGCGTGCCAGTCGAACTCCGGCCGGACGAAGTCCGACGACGCGGCGAGCAGGGAGGCCAGCACGCTCAGCTCCCGATGTGGATGAGGGAGTGGACGACGGCCTGGTTCGTGACCTTGAAGATCAGCCCCGGGACGATGCCGAGCACGACGATCAGCACGATCATCGGGGTCCAGGCGACGTAGTCGGTGAAGTGCATGTCGTGGATGTGCTCATCTTCGAACTCCTCGGTGGGCGTGCCGAAGGCCACCCGCTGGAGCAGCCAGAGGAGGTAGCCCGCTGCGAACACCGTGCCGAGAGCGGCGACGACCATGAACCCACGGAACAGCCCGATGTTGAGGCCCTCGGCCGGCTGGTACGCCGACAAGATGGCCGGGAACTCGCCCCAGAACCCGGCCAGGCCGGGGAGGCCCAGCGAGGCCATGACGCTGAAGCCCAGCAGCCAGCCCATGCGAGGTGCCTGCAGGAGCAGGCCCCCGAGGCGCTTGATCTCGAGGGTGTGGAAGCGGTCCTTCACCGAACCGGCGATGAAGAAGAGCATGCCGGTGATGAGGCCGTGGGCGACCATGCCGAAGATGGCGGCGTTGATGCCGAAGTCGGTCAGCGTGGCGATGCCCAGCATCACGTAGCCCATGTGCGCCACCGACGAGAAGGCGATGAGTCGCTTCATGTCGGTCTGGGCCAGGCACCCGAGGGCGCCGTAGATGATGCCGATGACGGCGAGCAGGCCGATGACCGGGGCCCACGCCTTGGCTCCCACGGGCAGGATCGGGATGGCGATGCGGACGAAGCCGTAGGTGCCGAGCTTCAGGAGCACGGCGGCCAAGATGACCGAGCCCTGGGTGGGCGCCTGGGTGTGGGCGTCGGGCAGCCAGGTGTGGAACGGGAACATCGGGACCTTGATGCCGAAGCCCATGAAGAAGCCACCGAAGACCAACAGCGTCGTGGTCCGGGCCAGGCCGCCACCGTGCCAGTGCGCCAGTTCCGGGATGGAGAACGTGTGCATCATCCCTTGGCCGGCGACCGCGATCTTGGGCGAGAGGAAGTACGTGGCCAGGATCGACACGATCATCAGCGCCGAGCCGAACGCCGTGTACAGGAAGAACTTGAGCGACGCGTACTTGCGCTGCTCGCCGCCCCACACGCCGATCATGAAGTACATCGGCAGCAGCACCAGCTCGAAGAACACGAAGAACAAGAGCAGGTCCTGGGCCACGAAGGTGCCGACCATGCCGGTCTCGAGGACCAGGATCAAGATCAGGAACGCCTTCGGGTTGTGCGGTGCGGGGAAGTGGTCCCACGAGTAGATGATGACGAGGGGGACGACCAGCATGGTGAGGGCGATCAGCGGCAGCGAGATGCCGTCGATGCCCACCAGGTACCGAGCGTTGATGAGCTCGATCCACGACTTGTCCTGGCCGTACTGCAGCACGGCGGTGTGGTCGTAGTCGAAGTCCCACAGCAGGGCGACTCCGACCACGAACACGGCCAAGCTGGTGACCAGGGCCACCACCTTGTGCAGGGTCTCCTCTGACTTCGGGATCGCCAGCATCACCAGCGCTCCCACCAGGGGCAGGAACACGGCGGCGGTGACACCCCAGCCGTTGAGCAGGTCCTTCACGGTTTCGACTCCCTCGTCCTCAACTAGCGACAATTACGAAGATGGCGGCCAAGATGGTGGCGCCAAGGAACAGGTATGCGGCGTACCACTGGACCTTGCCGTTCTGCGTCTTGCGCAGGACGGAACCCGATCCTTCAGCAGCCAGGCCGGAGCCCTTCACCACGTTGTCGACCACGCCTTGGTCGATGCGGTGGTAGACGAACTCGCCGGCGCCGCGGGCACCCTTGCCGACGGAGTTCACGACCCCATCGAGGATGTTCTGGTTGAACCAGTTGGTGGCTCGGGCGAACGGGCCCTTGACGAACCCGACGATGACGTCGGTGTAGAGCCAGTCCAGGTAGTACTTGTTCTCGAGCACCTTGTAGCCCGTGCGGGCCACCTTGTTGCGCTCGGTGATGCCGTGCGGGCCCTTGTCCTTGAAGTACCAGAGGTACGCCCCGCCGGCGCCGATGACGATGGCCAGGGCGGACACGAGGGCGATCCACGGCACGAACTCGGGGTGGCTGAAGCTGTTGTCGGCGCTCGGGAAGTAGGCGCCCGTGGGCTCGATGAAGTGCTCGAAGCGCAGCGACAGCGACTCCGGGACGCCGATCCCGAACACCTTCTCGGGCAGGTTGGCGTAGCCGACCAGGATCGAGCCGGTGGCGAGGATGATGAGCGGCACGGTGATGCGCGGCCCGTTCTCGTGCAGGTCGTGCTCGGCGGACTTGCCGCGGGGCTCGCCGTAGAAGACGTACCAGATGGCACGGGTCATGTAGGCGCACGTGCACACCGCGCCCATGAGGCCCATGATCACGGCGAACCGGTAGCCGCCGTCGCCGCCCAGCTGGTGGGCGCCGGCCAGGATCTCGTCTTTGGACCAGAAGCCGGCGGTGATCAGCGGCAGGCCCATCAGGGCGGCGGTGCCGATCAGGAACGTCCAGAAGGTGATGGGCATGCGCTTGCGCATGCCACCCATGTCCTTCTTCATGTCGAAGGAGTGGATGTGGTGGGCCAGCGAGCCGGACCCGAGGAAGAGGCAGGCCTTGAAGATGGCGTGGGTGAACAGGTGGAAGATGGCCGCGGTCCAGCCGCCGACGCCGAGGGCGGTGACCATGTAGCCGAGCTGGCTGACCGTGGAGTACGCCAGCACCTTCTTGATGTCGGTCTGGACGAACGCCAGGAACGCACCGAAGAGGAGGGTGACGCAGCCGACCACGGCAAGGGCGTTGACGTTGGCGGTGCCGATGGACAGGCCGTTGAAGAACACGCCGTAGTTGCGGGCCACGAGGTAGATGCCGGCGACCACCATGGTGGCGGCGTGGATGAGCGCGGACACCGGCGTGGGCCCGGCCATGGCGTCGGGCAGCCACGTGTGCAGGACGAACTGGCCCGATTTCGACATGACCGCCGTGATCAGGCACAACGACCCGATGAGCAGCAGGTTGTGCTCGATCAGCCCGGCGTTGGCCTGCGTGTTCAAGCTGAGGACGTCGAAGGTCTTGCCAGCGGCGAAGTAGAGGATGATCACCCCGACGAGCAGGCCGATGTCGCCCACGCGGTTGGTGAGGAAGGCCTTGAGGGCGGCGTCGGAGTTCGGCTTCTCCTCCCACCAGTGCCCGATGAGGGCGAACGAACAGAGCCCGACCAGCTCCCAGCCCACCACCATCTGGAGCGTGTTGTCGGAGATGACGTAGAAGAGCATCGCCGCCGTGAACAGGCTCAAGAAGGCGAAGTAGTGGGTCTCGCGCCGGTCGCCGCCGACGTAGTCGGTGGAGAAGACGTGCACGAGCAGCGAGATGAAGGTGACGATCACCAGCATCAGGGCGCTGAGGCCGTCGATGAGCGTGCCGGCCTTGACGGTGACGTCGCCGGTCTCGAACCAGGTGACGTTGCGCTGCACGGGCGGGGTGACGTGGTGCTCTTCGGCCTCCGCGCCGCCCTCGGCGTGCTCGGCGTCCGCGCTGGCGGCGGGCTCGCCCTCGGTAGCGGACGCGGTGGCGGTGGCCTCGGCCTCGTGGCCCTCGACCGATTGGGCGGTGGCTTCGGCGTGGGCCGACTCCGGCGGGTGGTTCACCCGGCTGATCCAGCCCGTGCCCGTGGCCAGGGCGAGCACGAGGCAGATGGCGACCGACGCGATGCCGATCTCGGCACCCTTCTTGGGCAGCCGCTTGCCGATGGCAAGGATCGCGACGAAGGACAGCGCGGGGATGAGCGGGATGATCCAGACGTGGGTCAGCACGAGGCGTCAGCCCTTCATGAGATCGACCTGATCAAGGTCGACCGTCTTGTAGTTGCGGAAGATGGCCAGCACGATGGCGAGCCCCACGCCCACCTCGGCGGCGGCCACCGCGATGACGAACAGCGCGAACACCTGACCCGCCAGGGGGTTCGCCCCGGGGGTGTTGAACCACATGGCGCTGAAGGCCACCAGGTTGATGTTCACGGCGTTGAGGATCAGCTCGATGGACATGAGGACCATCACGCCGTTCTTGCGGGCGATGACGCCGTAGACACCGATGCAGAACAGGGCGGCCGCGAGCAGGAGGAACTGGTTCAGGAACACGCTCAGTCCCTCCGGGCGATCACGATGGCGCCCACGAGCGCCGCGAGCAGGAGCAGGGACACGACCTCGAACGGCACCAGGTACTGGCCGAAGATCACGTCGGACAGGGCGCCGGTGCTGGTGGGCTGCAGGTCGGCGGGGATCTTGTTCTTCCCGAAGCCGTCCCAGAGCGTGTACCCGAGCAGGACCAGCAGCACGAAGCCGGTGAGGGCGGCGAGCGCCCAGTTGTCCCGGCTCATCTTCTCGGACCCCTCCATGGGGGCCCGGGTGAGCATGATGCCGAAGAGGAAGAGGACCACGATGGCGCCGATGTAGACGAGCACCTGGGTGATGGCCACGAACTCGGCGCCCAGCAGGATGAACAGGGCGGCGACACCGGCGAGCACCACCACCAGGAAGGCGGCGGCGTGCACCACGTTGGCGGCGGTGACCACCCGGATGGCGGAGTAGATCATCAGGACCGAGATGATCCCGAAGGCGACGTTCTGCGCCACGAGGACCGGGGCGTCGGCGTTCTGCGCAGCAGCGAGGAGGCTCCCGATCATCGGGGCACCTTCTTCACCTTGGCCGACGAGCCGGCCTCGTAGGCCTCGAAGTCCGGGACGGTCTCCATCCACTCGCCGAGGCGCTCCTTGTCGTGCAGGAGGTCGGCGATGCGGGGCTCGGAGTACTCGAACTCGGGGCTCCAGAACAGGGCTTCGAACGGGCAGACCTCGACGCAGATGCCGCAGTACATGCACAGCGCGTAGTCGATGTCGAAGCGGTCGAGGGCGGAGACGGTGCGCTCCTTGCCACCGGGGCGGCGCGGCGGTGCCTTCTCCTTGTGGCCCTCGATGTAGATGCACCAGTCGGGGCAGCTGCGAGCGCACAGCATGCACACCGTGCAGTTGTCCTCCTTGAGGGCGATGACGCCACGGGCCCGCGTGGGCGGGGCCTCCTTCTCATGGGGGTACTGCACCGTGGCCGCGCCCTTGGCGGGCGACGGCGGCTGCAGGAACCGCTTGGCCCCTTCGCCGGGCCAGATGGTCTGCGTCATCTCGCCGAACGTGACGCCCATGCCCTTGAGCAGGCCGGGGACCTTCGGCTTCGGGGGCTTCGGCATCAGAAGGCAACCTTCAAGATGGTGGTGACGAGGATGTTCGCCAGTGAGATCGGGATCAGCACCGTCCACGCCAGCTTCTGGAGCTGGTCCTCGCGGAAGCGGGGGAAGGTGAACCGGATGAAGAAGATGAGCCCGCCGAGGATCAGCATCTTGGTGAGCATGATCAGCGGACCGAGCAGGTTGAAGATCGCGCTGTCGAGGTCCGCCCAGGCAGCCGGGACGGCCCAGCCGCCGAGGAAGAGGGTGGCGGCCACGGCGGCGAACGCACCGGCGGAGGCGAACTCGCCGATGAAGAAGAGCAGGAAGCGCAGGCCCGAGTACTCGGTGATGTAGCCCGTGACGAGCTCGGACTCGGCGATGGGCATGTCGAAGGGCGTCTGCCCCAGCTCGGCCTGCACGGCGATCATGAAGATCACGAAGGCGATGATCTGGGTGAGGAAGAACGGGTTGCCGAAGCCGTCGAAGCCGAAGATCGAGCCGCTGGCCTGGGCCATGACGATGCCCTGCATGTTGAGGGTGCCGGCCTGGATGACCACGCCGATGACGGCGAGGACCATGGGCAGCTCGTAGGCGATGAGCTGGCCGGCGGCGCGCAGGCCGCCGATGAGCGAGTACTTGTTGGCCGACGACCAGCCGGCGAGCAGCACCCCGAGCGCCGAGATCGACGACACGGCGAGCACGTAGAAGATGCCGCCGTCGAAGTTGCTGACGAAGGTCATCTCCGGCCCGAACGGGACCGCCAGGTAGACGAGCAGCACGGTGCTGACCACGAGGTACGGCGCCAGCTTGAAGAGCTTGGCGTCGGCCCGCTCGGGGACGATGTCCTCCTTCTGGAGGAACTTGCCGACCTCGGCCAGGAGCTGCATCGAGCCGAAGGGGCCGGCCTCCATGGGACCGAGCCGGCTCTGCATGAACGAGACCATCTTGAACAGGAAGAGGTACACGAACGTGCCCGCGGGCAGGAGGACCGCAGCGAGGATCCCGAGGGACCGGAGGCTGGTGACCTGCCAGTACGACAGCTCGATGCCGAAGAGGGAGGCGCTCACCGGTCGATGTCTCCGAGGATGAAGTACAGCGAGGCGAGGATGGTCACGACGTCGGGCACGTAGACGCCGCGGGTGACCCACGGGATGACGGCGATGTTGTTGAACGAGGCGGTGCGGATCTTGACCCGGAACGGCCCCAGGCCACCCTTGGAGACGACGTAGTAGCCCATCTCGCCGAGCGGGTTCTCGGTGGCCACCCAGGCCTCGCCCTCGGGCACCTTGATGATGCGCGGGACCTTGGCCATGATCGGGCCCGCCGGCAGGCCGTCGAGCAGCTGGTCGACGATCCGGGTGCTCTCGCGGATCTCCTGGAGGCGCACCCAGAAGCGGGCGAACGAATCGCCGTCGGGGTGGGTGATGACGTTCCAGTCGCACTCGTTCCAGGCCAGCCCGACGGGCTCGTCGCGGCGGAGGTCCCAGTCGACCCCGCTGGCGCGGAGGTTGGCACCGGACATGCCGTAGGCGAGGGCGACGTCGGCCGGGATCACGCCGATCCCCCGGGTCCGGGTCTGGAAGATCTCGTTGCCCTCGACGAGGGTCTCCATCTCGTCGCAGAAGTCCCGGATCTTGTTCATGGTGGCCTTGGTGTCGGCGATCCACCCCTTGGGCAGATCGTCCTTGAGGCCGCCGATGCGGTCGAAGTTCGGGTGGAAGCGCCCGCCGGTGGCAGCCTCGATCTGGTTGAGGACGTACTCCCGGTCGCGGAAGGCGTAGAAGGCGGCGCTGATGGCGCCGATGTGGAGGGCCATGTCGCCGACGAACAGCGAGATGTTCGAGATGCGGGAGAGCTCGAAGAGGATCGTGCGGATCCACTGCGCCCGAGGCGGGGCCTCGATGTCCATGAGCTTCTCGGCGGCGAGGATGAACGGCACTTCGTTGGCGAAGCTGCCGAGCCAGTCGATGCGGTTCACCAGCGTGGTGACCTGGGGGTAGGTGCGGACCTCGACCAGCTTCTCGTAGCCGCGGTGCATGTAGCCCATGATCGGCTCGCAGGAGATGACCTGCTCGCCGTCGAGCTTCAAGACGATGCGCAGGGTGCCGTGGGTGGCCGGGTGCTGCGGACCCATGTTGAGGGTCATGCCCTCGTCGGTCTCGAACTCGAGGTTGACGCGCCCGTCGGCGGCCTGCGCGTTGGCGTAGGCGAGCTGCTGGCGCTCGGTGAGCGCGGTCATCCTGCTGCCTCCTCGGTCTCGGTGGCCTCGGCGGCCTCGGCTTCGGCGTCGTCGCCCGATGCCGGCATGGGCTCGACGTCGACGATGCCCGGCCACGGCTTCACGAGGCGGGCCAGCAGCGGGAAGTCCTTGCGGAGCGGGTGGCCCTCGAACTCGCCCGGCAGGTACAGGTTCCGCAGGTAGGGGTGCCCGGCGAAGGTGATGCCGAACATCTCGTGGACCTCGCGCTCGTGCCAGTTGACGCCGGCGAAGACCGGGAGCCAGCTGGTGATGCTGAGGTCGTCGTCCGGGAGGTCGACCTTGAGGTGGATGCCCATCTTCTGGCTCAACGAGTGCACCCGGGCGATGACCTGGAACCGGGTGTCGCCGCCGCCGTGGCCGGTCACGATCTCCGTGCTGGCCTCGGGCAGCGCGTCCGTGGGCGAGTTCTCGCTCAGGCCGAAGGGGCTGGGCAGCCAGTCGATGGCCGACAGGTACTCGAAGTAGCGGTAGCCGAGCTGGTCGCGGGCGACGAGGCCGGCGGTGCGCCACGCCTCGCGCGTGACCCGCACCCAGACGTCGTGGCCGGGCTGGATGTGGCTGCCGACCACGGCGTCGCCGAGCTCGGTGGTGAGCTTGTCGATGATGGCCTGGCGGGCTTCGTCGACCGCGGGCGCCTCGGGGGTCTCTTCCACCGTGTCAGCTGACGACAATGGGATCACCCTTCCAGCGCGCCGCCATGTCTTCCTTGCCGATGCGCTCCTGGAGGAGCACGATGCCCTCGAGCAGGGCCTCGGGCCGGGGCGGGCAGCCTGGGACGTAGACGTCGACGGGGATGACCTGGTCGATGCCCTTGGTGACCGAGTAGCTGTCCCAGTAGGGGCCGCCGCAGTTCGCGCACGAGCCCATGGAGATGACGTACTTCGGGTCGGGCATCTGGTCGTACAGGCGGCGGATGGCCGGGACCATCTTGTCGGTGACCGTGCCCGAGATGCAGACGAGGTCGGCCTGGCGGGGGCTGGCGGGCAGCGGGATGACGCCGAGGCGCATGACGTCGTAGCGGGGCGCACCCAGGGCGGCACCCATCTCGATGGCGCAGCAGGCCAGGCCCCACTGGAAGATCCAGAGGGAGTACTTGCGCGACGTGTTGAGGAGGGAGGTGAGCGGCTTGGGGAGCTTGCCGCTCTCGACGAGGCCCATCAGGCTCCCTGTCGCGGTGAGGAGGTGACGGTGGAGGTGGTCAGATCCACTGGAGGACCTTCTTTCGCCAGGCGTAGAGGAGGCCGAGGGCCAACAGCACGATGAACGCGATCATCTCGATGGCGCCGAACCAGCCGTAGGCCTCGAGCCGGGTGGCCCACGGGAAGATGAACACGGCTTCCACATCGAACATGACGAAGAGCAGGGCGAAGACGTAGTAGCGGATGGGCGTCTGCGCCCAGCCGTCGCCCACGGGGTCCACGCCGGACTCGTAGCTCAGGTACTTCTCGGCCTGCGGACGGACCGGTCGGATGAGCTTGCCGAGGCCGAGCACGGCCGCCAGCAGCCCGAACGCGATCCCCATGAAGATCGCGACGGTGAGGTAGTTGCGATAGAACTCCGACACGGCTTCGCACCTTAGTGATGTGCCTCACGAGGGGCCAAAGGGAGCCGATCTGCAACGCAGACCGGAGGATTCTCCCGTTCAGGACCCTGCGGAGATCTCGGCTGGGGCAGGTTGGGGAGCGGGCTTCGGCTCGGTGATGCGGACCGCGGTGCGGGTGACGTGGGCCAGCGGCTCGGGCACCAGCCCGACGCCGATGGTGACCAGCAGGGCGATGAGGATGGCCGCTCGGGCACCGAGCGGGACGGTGAGCCGGGGGCCGGTGACCTCGGCCTCGCGGTCGTACATGGCCAGCACGATCCGCAGGTAGACGAAGGCGGAGATGACCGAGCTGAGCATGGCGATGAGCGCCAGCCAGAACGACCGGGCCTCGACCGCGGCGCCGATGACGCCGAACTTGGCCAGGAACCCGGAGGTGAAGGGCACGCCGGCCTGTGCGAGCAGGAAGACCAGGAAAGCGAAGGCCAGCAGCGGCGAGCGCCGGGCGAGGCCCGAGTAGTCGGACAGGTCGTGGGCGTTGTCGCCGGCGCGGCCGACGACGGTGACCACGCCGAAGCTGCCGGCGACCATGAACGTGTAGGTGGCCAGGTAGAACAGCGCCGCCCGGGTGCCCTGGGTGCTGGAGGCCTGGATGGCGATGAGGATGAACCCGGCGTGGCTGATCGACGAGTACGCCAGCATCCGCTTCACGTTGGTCTGGCTCACGGCGAACAGGGCGCCGACGACGAGCGTGGCGACGGCCAGCGCGTAGATCATCGGCTGCCAGTCGGCCTCGTAGGTGGAGAACGTGTAGGTGAAGACCCGGATCATCCCGGCGAAGCCGGCGACCTTCACGCCCGAGGCCATGTAGGCGACCACCGGGCTCGGTGAGCCCTCGTAGACGTCCGGCGTCCAGGCGTGGAACGGGACCGCCGCCACCTTGAACCCGAGCCCCACGAGCAGGAGGGCGAAGCCGGCGAGCAGCATCACGTTGTTGGTGAGCAGGTTCCCGGCGAGGAACGTCTGGATCTTGGTGAAGTTGGTGCTGCCGGTGGCGCCGTAGACCAGGGCGATGCCGTAGAGGAAGAAGGCGGAGGAGAACGCGCCCAGCACGAAGTACTTGAGTGCGGCCTCACCGGAGCGGGCCCGACGGACGTGGATGCCGGCGAGCACGTAGACGGCGATGGAGAGGATCTCCAGGCCGAGGAACAGCACCAGCAGGTCGTTGGCCCCGCACATGACCAGGCCGCCGGCAGCGGACAGGAGCATGAGCACGTAAACGTCGGGTCCCTCGAGCTTCTCGCGCCGCAGGTAGCCGTGGGCGAGGAGGGCGGCCAAGACGACCGAGCACAAGATGGCGACGCCGAGGTAGAGGCTGAGGCCGTCGACCACCACGGCGTCGGACACCGCGGCGATGGGGCCGTCGTCGCGGACCCGCCACCACAGGAACACCGACGCAACGATCGACCCCAGGGCGATGACGACGGTGAGGCCGGCGTGCCACGGCAGCTTGGGACGACGAGGCGTCAGCGCGCCCACGATCATCAGCACCACGGCCCCGCCCAGCAAGATGAGGACGGGCAGCATGACCGACCACTCCACCGACGGGGTGGACAGGCGCTCGACTTCGGCCAGCATCAGTTGCCCTCCTCGGTGCCGTGGCCGTCGCCCTGCTCGGTGTCGGAGGTGGCGTGGTCGCCCTCGGCAGCTTCACCTTCGGCGCGGCGCTCGGACTCGGGGACCACCTCGTCGCCCTTGGTGGACACCCCGGGCTCGCGGTGGTCGGAGTTGACCTCGACGTGGTGGACGAGCTTGTTGACGGCCGGCTCGATGCGCTCGAGGAACGGCTTCGGGAACAGGCCCATGAACACGATGAGCACGAGCAGCGGCGCCAGGGCCAGGCCCTCGGTGAACCGGATGTCCCGGAAGTCCCGGTTGGCCTCGTCGGGCTCGCCGTGGAAGACGCGCTGGTAGGCCCACAGCAGGTACAGGGCGGCGAGGATCACGCCGGTGACGGCCACGACGGCCCACCACTTCACGGTGAGGAACGACCCGATGAGGATCAGGAACTCGCCGACGAAGCCGTTCAGACCGGGCAGGCCGATGGACGAGAGCATCACGAGGGTGAAGATGGCGGCCATCTTCGGTGCCGGTGTCTGGAGGCCCTTGAGCTCGGCGATCTGGCGGGTGTGGCGCCGCTCGTAGATGTACCCGACGAGCAGGAACAAGGCGCCGGTGGACACGCCGTGGTTCACCATCTGGATCACCGAACCGGTGAGGGCCTGGCGGGTGATGGCGAAGATGCCCAGCACGATGAAGCCCATGTGGGCCACCGAGGAGTAGGCGACGAGGCGCTTGAGGTCCTTCTGCATGGTGGCGCAGACCGCGCCGTAGATGATGCCGACGACGCCGAGCGTGACCATCACCGGCGCCGCCCACGCCGAGGCCTCGGGGAACAGGTAGAGGCCGTAGCGCAGGAACCCGTAGGTGCCGAGCTTGAGCATGACGCCGGCGAGGATCACCGAGCCGGCGGTGGGCGCCTGGGTGTGGGCGTCGGGCAGCCAGGTGTGCACCGGGAAGATCGGCACCTTCACCGCGAAGGCGATGGCGAACGAGATGAACAGCCAACGGGCCGTGGTCTCGGCGACGACGCCCTGCTGCTCGGCCAGGACCTGGAGGTCGAAGGTGACCGGCCCGCCCTTGGCGTGCAGGTACGAGAGGGCGACGGTGCCGACCAGCATGAACGCCGAGCCGAACATCGTGTACAGGAAGAACTTGGTGGCGGCGTACCGGCGCTCGCCGTAGCCCCAGCCGCTGATCAGGAAGTACATCGGGACCAGGACGATCTCGAAGAACACGAAGAACAGGAAGGTGTCGAGCGCCAAGAAGGCGCCGAGGCAGCCCGCTTCCAGGACCAGGAGCCAGGCGTAGAACGACTTCTCCTCGTCGTGGGGCGGCGCCCCGAGCATGGCGATCGGGAAGAGAAGCCCGGTGAGGGCGACCATCCACAGCGAGATGCCGTCGACGCCGAGCTTCCAGGAGATGTCGGGGTTCTTGATCCACTGGACGTCGTCGACCATCTGGAACCCGGGCAGGTGCTTGTCGAAGGTCACCACCACGCCGATGGCCAGGGCGCCGGTGAGCAGCGAGAACAAGACGGCGGCCTGCTTGGTGAGCTCCGGGCGGCGCTTGGAGATCAGCGCCACGACCAGTGCGCCGGCCACGGGCGTCAGGATCAGGATCGACAGCAGGGGGAACGAGGGGTTGGCCACGGAGCGGCCGCCTTCGGAGGCGAGCAGCAGCGCACTCATCCGGTCACCGCCTTCGAGAGGATGAGCCCGGCCACCACGATGGCGCCGAACACGAGGCCCAGCGCGTAGTTGCGCACGTACCCGGTCTGGACGGTGCGACCCTTGTCGGAGCTGACCCGGACGACCGAGGCGACACCGTTGACCGCGCCGTCGATGACGTGCTTGTCGAACCAGGCGATGGCGTCGAAGCCCTTGCGGCCGGGGCCGCCCATGAACGCGGCGATGGACGAGTCGTAGTACCAGCCCTTGAGCAGGACCCTGCGCTCGATGCGGTCCTTGGCCTCGCCCTTGTTCCGGCCGTAGACGAACCAGGCGGCGACCAGGCCGATGAGGCCCATGAGCGTGGCACCGATGCCGAGCTCGACCTTGAGCAGGGTCGTGGCCTCGAGGTGGGCCTCGCCGAACTCGACGACCGGCTCCAGCCAGTGCTCGAGGAACTTGCCCCGCTCCCAGAAGGCGGAGTTGAGCCAGCCGCCCACCAGGGCCAGCGGGCCGAGGACGATGAGCGGGAGGGTCATGGTCCACGGCGACTCGTGGGGGTGGATCTCACCGATGGGCCCGGCGCCGTGGCCCGGGTGGATGCCGGCGGCCTCGCGCTCGGCGTGCAGGTCCGGCACGGCTTCCTCGAGCGGACGGTCCCAACGGGGTGCGCCGAAGAAGACCATGATCACCTGGCGGGTCATGTAGAAGCCGGTGAGCAGTGCGGCCGCCATGCCGATCAGCCACAGGATCGGGCTCTTGTCGTAGGCGAAGAGCAGGATCTCGTCCTTGGAGAAGAACCCGGCGAACAACGGGAAGCCGATGATGGCCAGCCACCCGACCATGAAGGTCACCGCGGTGATGGGCATCTTCTTGAACAGGCCGCCCATGCGGCGCATGTCCTGCTCGCCCTCCATGCCGTGGATCACCGAACCAGAGCCCAGGAACAGCAGGCCCTTGAAGAAGGCGTGGGTGATCATGTGGAAGAGCGCGGCGACGTAGGCACCCGAGCCGAGGGCGAGGAACATGAAGCCCAGCTGGCTCACGGTGGAGTACGCCAGCACCTTCTTGATGTCGTTCTGGGCGACGGCGATGGTGGCGGCGAACAGGGCGGTGAGCGCACCGACGATGGCGATCATCCACGGCACCCAGCTCGCGGACTCGGCGATGACCGGGTTCATGCGGGCCAGGAGGTAGACGCCGCCGGTGACCATGGTGGCGGCGTGGATGAGGGCGGAGACCGGGGTGGGGCCGGCCATGGCGTCGGGCAGCCACACGTACAGCGGGAGCTGGGCCGACTTGCCGCAGGCGCCGAGGAAGAGCATGGCGGCGATCACGGTGGCCGTGGTGGTGGCCAGGCTCGGCGAGGCGGCCACGATGCCCGTGTAGTTGATGGTGCCGAGGGCGGCGAAGGTGAAGAAGATCGCCACCATGAAGCCGAAGTCGCCGATGCGGTTGGTGACGAAGGCCTTCTTGCCGGCCGAGGCGTTGGCGTCCTCGGTGTGCCAGAAGGAGATGAGGAAGTACGAGCACGCCCCCACGCCCTCCCAGCCGAGGAAGGTGATGAGCATGTTGTCGCCCAGCACCAGCATCAGCATCGAGAACACGAACAGGTTCAGGTACAAGAAGAACTTGGAGAACTTCGGGTCCCCGTGCATGTACCCGATGGAGTACAGGTGGATCAGCGTGGCGATGCCCGTGACGAACAGGCACATGGTGATCGAGAGCGGGTCCGCCAGGAAGCCGAAGTCCACGTGGAAGCCGCCGACGGGCAGCCACTCCCAGAGGGTGACCTCGTACGCCCGCTCGCGGACCGGCTCGCCCTGGAGGGCGAAGAAGGTGGCGACCGATGCGGCGAACGAGCCGGCGATGGCGCCGGTGGCCAGCCACCCGGCGAGCGGCTCGCCGAGGCGCCGGCCGAACGCGACGAGCAGGACGAAGCCCGCCAACGGGAACGCGGGGATGAGCCAGATGAGGTCGTTCACTGCGCTACCTCAGCCCTTCAAGACCGAAAGGTCATCGGCGGTCGCGCCCTGGCGACGGCGGAAGATGGAGACGATGATCCCGAGGCCGACGACGACCTCGGCGGCGGCCACCACCAGCACGAAGAACACGGCGATCTGACCGCCGAGATCATCGAGCTGGCGGGAGAGGGCCACGAACGTGAGGTTCACGGCGTTGAGCATCAGCTCCACGCACATGAACATCACCAGGGCGTTGCGGCGGACCAGCAGGCCCACCGCGCCCATGGTGAAGAGCAGGGCGCCGAGGAGCAGGTAGGCCTCGGTGTTCACCGCAGCAGCGAGCATCACGAGGCCACCTCGTCGGACGAGACCGCCTCGAGCTCGACGTCGGGCGCCACGACGGGGGGCAGCTCGTCGTGGGGCAGCTCGTCGATGAACGCCTCCTTGCGGTGCCGGGCCAGCGAGACCGCGCCGACGACGGCGATCACCAGCAGGACCGAGGTGATCTCGAAGGCGAACAGGTAGTCGGTGAAGAGGGAGCGGGCGAGCTGCTCGACGTTGGGCACGAGCGGCTGGACCTCGGCGTTGGCGGCGTGCTCGCCGGTGACCGCACCGAGCACGACGATGGCGGCGAGGCCAGCGAAGAGCAAGACGCCGGCGACGATGGCGGCCGTGCGCTGGCCCTTGAGCGGGTCGAGGCGGATGTCGTCTTCCTGGTCGACGCCGAGCAGCATGATCACGAAGAGGAACATCACGACGATGGCGCCGGCGTAGACGATGATCTGCACCGCAGCGAGGAACTCGGCGTCGAGGGCGATGAACAAGATGGCGATGCCGAACAGGGTGCCCACCAGGCTCAGCGCGGAGTGGACCGGGTTGCGGAACCCGATGACCCCGGCGGCTCCCACGAGGCACACGAGTGCGCCGACGACGAAGACGATGGTTTCCATCAGTGCCCGCCTCCGTGGGCGCCGTGGCCGGGCCCGTGGGCGTCGCCCTCCGGTGTCTCAGCGGTGGGGGCGGTCTGGCCGACCTCGGCGTCCTTGACACCGAAGCCCAGCTCGCCGCTCCAGCCCACCTTGCCGACGTAGTCGGCGCTGCCGCCCGGCGCGGTGGCGCGGACCCAGGCGCTGGAGTTCTTGGCCACCGTGGCCAGGTCGGTCCAGTCCTCCCACGGGAGCTGCTGGGGCAGGCCGTCGTCGCCGACGACCAGCTCGGCCTTGGTGTAGATGGCGTCGGACCGGTTGGTGAACGAGAACTCGAACAGCTTGCTCTCGGTGATGGCCTCGGTGGGACAGGCCTCCACGCACAGGTCGCAGTGGATGCACCGGAGGTAGTTGATCTCGTAGACGAAGCCGAAGCGCTCACCGGGCGAGACGGGATCGGCCGGATCGTTGTCGGCACCGCGGACGTAGATGCACCTGGCGGGGCAGACGCCGGCGCAGAGCTCGCAGCCGATGCACTTCTCCATGCCGTCCTCGTAGCGGTTCAGCACGTGGCGGCCGTGGAAGCGGACCGGCTTGTCGCGCTTGCCGCCCTCGTCCTTGGCGTACTGGCGCGTGACCCGCTGCTTCTTGCCCCGCTGGCGGAACGTGACCGCGTAGCCACCGAGGTAGTCGAGGATGCCCATCAGTCGATCACCCCTTCGAGCTGACGGTTGCGCCGTCCGATGCGGTTGGCGAGGACGAGGACGCTGCCGCAGGCGAGGGCGAGGGTGACCCCGACGGCGATGGTGGCGAGCATGCCGGCGAATCCCCAGCCCTCGGCGTCGGCCACCCGGAGGGCGACGAGCAGGAGCAGCCAGCCCAGCCCGGCCGGGATGAGGAGCTTCCAGCCCAGGTCCATCAGCTGGTCGTAGCGGACGCGGGGAACCGAGGCCCGGGTCCACACGAACACGTAGAGGATGGCGACGATCTTGATGAAGAACCAGACGAAGCCCCACGCCCAGCCGGGACCGACGTCCGGGGTGGGCCCGTTGGGACCACCGAGGAAGAGGGTCACGATGATGGCGGCCATCGTGATCGCGTTGAGGAACTCGGCCAGGTAGAAGATGGCGAAGCGGAAGCCGGAGTACTCGGTCTGGAACGAGCCGACCAGCTCCTGTTCGGCCTCGACGAGGTCGAACGGCGGGCGGTTGAGCTCGGCGGTGGCGGCCAGGCAGAAGATCACGAACGGGATGAGCCCGGTGACCCAGAGGTTCCAGCCCCACGTGCTCTGGGAGGCGACGATGCCGTTGACCGACAACGTGCCGGCGGTGAGCACGACGGCGAGGACGGCCAGGCCGAGCGCCGCTTCGTAGGACACCATCTGGGCGCTGGCGCGGACCGACCCGAGCAGGGGGTACTTCGAGCCCGACGACCAGCCGGCGAGCATGACCCCGTAGACCGCGATGGAGGACATGGCGAGGATCACCAGCACGCCGGCGCCGGGATCGGCCAGCTGGAGGGTGGTGTCGTGGCCGAAGATGTGGACCACGCCGGCGTTGCCGTCGCGGAAGTCGCCGCCGAGCGGGATCAGGCCGAACACGATGAAGGCCGGGACCATGGTGAGGATCGGCGCCAGGCGGAACACCCACTTGTCGGACTGGTCGGGGATCAGATCCTCCTTGAGGAGGACCTTGAGGCCGTCGGCGAGGGTCTGCAGGATCCCGAACGGGCCGGCCCGGTTCGGGCCGATGCGGTTCTGGAGGTCCGAGATGACCTTGCGCTCGAACCAGATCATCAGCATCGTCGCCAGCAGGGTGATGCCGAGCGTGATGCCGGCCTTCACCAAGACGATGGCCAACACGCCGAAGTCGATGTGGCCCGACAGCAGCGGATCGTCGGCGAGGACCGTGTTGGCGAGGACCGGGATCATGCGATCGTCTCCACCCGGATCTCGGTGACCGCGCTGGTGGCGTCGATGAGCGCGCCGGGCGACGGGTCGCCCTGGCCGACGGCCATGGCCACCGTGCCCACCGGGATCGCAGCGTCGGCGGTGATCGTGGCGGTGATGGCGCCCCGGGCCGACGAGATCTTCACCCGGTCGTCCGGCCCCACGCCGAGGCGGTCGAGGTCGGCCGGGTTGGCGGCGATGGCCGGGCCGGCGGCGAGGCCGGCCAGCGACGGCGCGGCCTGGACCAGGGTGCCCAGGTCGAACAGCTTGCGGTAGGTGACCAGCCGCAGCGAGTAGGCGTCGACGGCCGGGGCGGCGTAGGTGACCGGGGCGAAGGCCACACCGGACGGACCGGACTGGCCGGCGTCGGCCTGGGGGCCGGCCTCGCCGACGTCGTCGGCGCCGGCTTCGGCGTCGGACTGGGCCCCGGCCGACTCGGCGTGCTCGGCGGCGCGCTCGCCCG
>JAOBWH010000152.1 GCA_025463265.1 Ilumatobacteraceae bacterium | reverse complement strand
GGCGACCACCGGCGAACGGGTCAGGAAGGTGACCAGCTCGCCGAAGAACGGGCGCTCCCGGTGCTCGTCGTAGTGGGCCTCGGCCAGCGCGGTGTCGGCCGTGCGCAGCTCGATGGCGGCGAGGGTCAGCCCCTTGCGCTCGATCCGCGAGATGACCTCGCCGACCAGGCCGCGCTCCACGGCGTCGGGCTTGCACATGATGAAGGTGCGGTTCGTCATAGTGCGGCCGACCCTACGGGTTCGCCTCGCACCCGCTCCAAACCGAGGTCGAGGTTCAGCCGCCCGTCAGGAACGAGCCCGAGCTGACGGCGTTGGCGGTTCGCAGGCGCTCGCCGAACGAGGCCAGGACCACCTCCACGAGCGACGGCACCTCCCGCAGCAGGTCGAGGAAGGCGCTTCGGGGCACGAGCAGCACCGAGCCGTCGCCGTCGGCGGTCACGGTGGCGGCACGGGGCCCGCCGTCAAGCAGCGACAGCTCACCGCAGATCTCACCTGGGGCGAGCGTGGCCACGTGCTGGCCGGCCACGGTGACGAGGGCACCGACGTCCACGAGGATGAACGCCCACTCGCCGTGCTCGCCCTCCTCGCAGAGGTGGTGGCCGGCGTGCACCTGGACCTCCTCGGCTCGCTTGGCGACCTTGCGCAGGTCACGGTGGCTGAACCCGGCGAAGAGCGGTGCCTTCGCCAGCACCTCGACGCGGTGATCGGACGTGATCATGGGCATGAGAGGACCTCCTCGGCCGTCGCGCAGTACCCGGAACGGCGTCGATCCAACCCAGCGCCCAGCGCCCAGCCGTGGGGCCGTCCGGTCGCCAGGCCGTCAGGCGTCAGGGTTCGGGCGAGCCGCCGTCGCCGGACCAGCGGCCGTCGGGATGGAGGGTCAGCAGCTCGACGCCGTCGTCGGTGACCACCATCGTGTGCTCGAACTGGGCAGTCCGCTTGCCGTCGATGGTGGACGCGGTCCAGCCGTCGCCCCACATGCGCTGCTCCCAGGCGCCGATGGCGATCATCGGCTCGATGGTGAACGTCATCCCCGGCTCCATGACCGTGTCGTTGCGGGGGTGGTAGTAGTGCAGGATCTCGGGCCGGGTGTGGAACTCGGTGCCCACGCCATGGCCCACGAAGGCCCGCACCACGCTGAAGCCGGCGGCCTCGGCGTGATCCTGGATGGCCCGGCCGATCACCGACACGGGCAGCCCCGGCTTCACGGCCTCGATGCCGAGCGAGGTGCACTCGCGCGTGGTGCGGATGAGGCGCATCGATTCCGGGTCGGCGGTACCGACCGCCCACGTGGCGTTGGTGTCGCCGTGGACCCCTTCGCGGAAGAGGGTCACGTCGAGGTTGATGATGTCGCCGTCGCGCAGCACCCGGCTGTCGGGGATCCCGTGGCAGATGACCTCGTTCACCGAGGTGCAGATCGACTTCGGGAACGACGGATCCAACCCGTAGTTGAGCGGGCTCGGGTAGCCGCCGGCCTCGATGCAGAGGCGGTGGCACAGGGCGTCGAGCTCGTCGGTGGTGACACCCGGCTCGATGGCGGCGCCGACCTCGCGCAGGATGGCTGCGGCCGCCCGCCCGGTGCGGCGCATCCGATCGACGGTCTCCGAGGGCTTGACCATCGGCTCGTCGCGATCGTCGGTTCCGCCGTGCTCGGCGTAGTGCGGCCGCTCGATCTCGGCGGGCACCGGTCGCATCGGGCTGATGGTGCCGGGCAGGACCCGGTCGGTGGAGGCCTTGTGGCAGCGCTTGAACTTGTTGCCGCTCCCGCACCAGCACGGGTCGTTGGGCTTCAGCTTGGTGATGTCGACGGTGGAGGTGCTCATTCGGCGTCTGCTTGCGTGCGGAGGTAGGTGCGGGCCGGGCCGACGACGTAGAGCGACCCCGTGACCAGGATGCAGTCGTCGTGACCGGCGAGCCCCAGCGCTCGGGCCAGGGCCTCTTCGACCGAGGATACGGACTCGGCGACGATCCCGAGGCGAGAAGCCGCCGCCGCCACCTCCGGCGCCCGGATCGCCCGGGGCGAGTCCGGGGTGCAGGCGATGACGAACCCGGCATCTCGGGCATCGAACGCGTCGAGCATCTCGCCGGGATCGCGCCCCTCGAGGAAGCCAACCACCAGCACCAGGGTGCCGTGCAGCGTGAACTCGTCGCGCAGCGTGACCGCGCTGGCCGCAGCGCCGTCGAGGTTGTGGGCGGCGTCGAGGATGACGGTGGGCTCGCGGTGCACGACCTCGAACCGCCCCGGGACGGTCACCTTGGCGAACCCCTCGCGGGCGACGTGCTCGTCGAGCCCCCGGTCGAAGAACGCCTCCGCGGCGGCGAGGGCGATGGCCGCGTTGTCGGTCTGGTGGGCGCCGTGGAGCGGCAGGTGGATGTCGTCGATCACGCCGTTGGGCGTCCGCAGGGTGACCGATCGGCCCCCGAGCGCCAAGAGGTGCTGGTCGCAGTCGAAGTCCCGCCCCCGCCACCACGTCTTCGCCGCCGGCGTGTCCGCCAGGATGGCCTCGAGCTCTGGAGACGTCTCTCCGCACACGAAGGTGGCACCCGGCTTGACGATGCCCACCTTCTCCCTGGCGATGGCCTCCCGCCACGATCCCGAGCCGTCGGTGTGATCCCGACCGACGTTGGTCAGCACGGCGACGACCCCGTCGGCCACGTTCGTGGCGTCGTAGCGGCCGAGCATCCCGACCTCGACCACCGCCACGTCGACCGCGACCTCGGCGAACCAGGAGAACGCGGCTGCGGTGAGGATCTCGAAGTAGCTGGGCGTGATGCCGGCGATGTCCTCGACGGCGGCGACCGCCCCGATGGCGGCACCCAGCTCGTCGTCGCTGATGGGCTCGCCGTTGCGGGCGATGCGCTCGTTGATGGCCTCCAGGTGCGGGCTCGTGTACGTGCCGACCGAGAGCCCGGTGGCGGCCAGCAGCTCGGTGACCATGCGAGCCGTCGAGCCCTTGCCGTTGGTGCCGGTGATGTGGATCACCGGGTAGGCCTGCTGGGGGTCTCCGAGGACGGAGACCAGGCGCTCCATGCGCTCCAGCGAGAGGCCTTCGGCCCGGCCGGCGGTGGCTTCGAGGTTGGTGTGCTGGTCGAGGTAGCGCAGTGCGGTGAGCAGGTTCACGGTCCGCTCACGCTACCGGGGGGCCGCGACCGGCCCCCGATCCCGCCCGATCCCACCTGGTCGCTCAGCGGCGGAGGGCCCGGAGGGGCTCGGGGATCGACGTGTCGAAGCGCTCGCGGAGCAGTTCGACATCGAAGCGGTCCACGTCTTCGACCTCGTAGCCGAGGTGGTGGGCCACCTGGGCCTCGGGGCCGATGCACGGCACCTTCTTCCCGCCGATCCAGCCGTAGGTGAACCCGTCGAACGGGTAGTCGGGCTCGCCCCGGCCGGTGGTGCGGTTCAGGTTCCAGCGGTCCCCGTAGCGATCGGCCACAGCGAACCCGAGGTCGACGATGCGGTCGCGGTGGTCCTGCAGCGAGCAGCGCCCGGGAGGATCCTCGAAGATCGGCTCGAAGCCGGCCTCGGCGAGGATCCGGCGGGCGTCATCGGAGCGGGGCGCGTCGACGACCAGGTCGAGGTCACCGTGGTCGCGGTTCTGCATGCCGAGCAGGGCGTCGATCCCCCATCCCCCCTCGACCCAGAAATCGATCCCGGCCTGCTCGAAGAGCAAGACGATGTCGATGACGTCGCGCGCTTCCATGGCCATCAGGCCAATCCGATCGGCGGCAGCGGCGCGTTGTTGAGGCTGCGGTGGTCAGCTGGCGGCACGACGCGGGCGGGGTGCCCGGGTGCTGCTCTGACGGGGCACGAGGGTCGGGTTGACCTTCTCGAGCACGACCTCGGCGGAGATCACGCACTTCTCGACGTCGGTGCGGCTCGGCAGGTCGTACATGACGTTGAGCAGCACCTCCTCGAGGATGGCCCGGAGCCCACGGGCGCCGGTGGCACGAAGGATCGCCTGGTCGGCGATGGCCTCCAGCGCATCGTCGGTGAACTCGAGCTCCACGTTCTCCAGCTCGAAGAACTTCTGGTACTGCTTCACCAGCGCGTTGCGGGGCTCCACCAGGATCTTCACCAGGGCCACCTGGTCCAGCTGGTCGACGACGCCGATCACGGGGAGGCGGCCGATGAACTCCGGGATGAGCCCGAACTTGGTGAGATCCTCGGGCATGATCTGCTGGAGCAGGTTGCCGAGGTCCTTGTCCTCCACCCGTCGGATGTCGGCGCCAAAGCCCACGCCCTTGGCGCCGGCCCGCTGCTCGATGATCTTCTCGATCCCGGCGAACGCACCGCCGCAGATGAAGAGGATGTTGGTGGTGTCGATCTGGATGAACTCCTGGTGCGGGTGCTTGCGCCCGCCTTGCGGCGGCACCGAGGCGGTGGTGCCCTCCAGGATCTTGAGCAGGGCCTGCTGCACGCCCTCCCCGGACACGTCGCGCGTGATCGAGGGGTTCTCGGCCTTGCGGGCCACCTTGTCGATCTCGTCGATGTAGATGATCCCGGTCTCGGCCTTCTTGACGTCGTAGTCGGCGGCCTGGATCAGCTTGAGGAGGATGTTCTCGACGTCCTCGCCCACGTAACCGGCCTCCGTGAGGGCGGTGGCGTCGGCGATGGCGAACGGCACGTTGAGCATGCGGGCGAGGGTCTGGGCCAGGAACGTCTTGCCGCAGCCGGTGGGGCCGATGAGCAAGATGTTCGACTTGGCCAGCTCGACATCGTCCGCGTGGGTGGACGCTGCGCCGATCTGGACCCGCTTGTAGTGGTTGTAGACGGCGACGGAGAGGATCCGCTTCGCCAGGTCCTGACCGACGATGTAGTCGTTCAGGAACTCGAAGATCTCACGGGGCTTGGGCAGCTCGTCGAACTGCAGCTCCGAGGTCTCCGAGAGCTCCTCTTCGATGATCTCGTTGCACAGGTCGATGCACTCGTCGCAGATGTAGACCCCCGGGCCCGCGATGAGCTTCTTGACCTGCTTCTGCGACTTCCCGCAGAAGGAGCACTTGAGCAGCTCCCCGCCGTCTCCGAACTTGGCCACGATCTAACCCCTTGCGATCGTCAGGATGCGTCCCGGATGGGACCGCTCTTGTCGGCGAGCTCCCGTGAGGAGATCACCTCATCGATGATGCCGTACTCCTTGGCCTCGGTCGCGGACAGTACGAAATCCCTGTCCGTGTCACGATTCAGCTTCTCCTTCGGCTGCCCGGTGTGATCCGCAAGGATGTCTTCGAGCAGATCTCGCATCCGGAGGATCTCCTTCGCCTGGATCTCGATGTCGGTCGCTTGACCGCCACCGGAGGCGTAGGGCTGGTGGAGCAGGACCCGGGCGTGGGGCAGCGCCAGGCGCTTGCCTTTGGTGCCCGCGGCGAGCAGCACGGCGGCGGCAGATGCCGCCTGGCCGAAGCAGATCGTGGTGATGTCGGGCTTGACGTACTGCATGGTGTCGTAGATCGCGAACAGCGCCGTGATGTCGCCACCGGGGCTGTTGATGTAGACGTTGATGTCCTTGTCGGGGTTCTCCGACTCCAGGTGCAGCAGCTGGGCGCAGAGCAGGTTGGCGATCGTGTCATCGATCGGCGTGCCCAGGAAGATGATGTGCTCCTTGAGCAGCTTCGAGTACAGATCGAAGGCCCGCTCGCCCCGGTTGGTCTGCTCGACCACGGTGGGGACGAGGTAGTTCTGGCCCCGCAGGCCCGTGTGCAGGCTCTGCACCGCAAGGCGCTCGGCCAGTTCGTCGTGGGCGGGGGGCTTGGTCACTCGTCCTCCGTGGTGGCCGCGGCGTCATCGCCGGGCCCGTCGTCATCGCTGGGGTCGGGATCGACCGTCAGGCTTCCTCGATCGATGGTGCTGCCACCCTCGTCGACGAGCTCGACGTGCTCGGTGAGCCATTCGAGTGCCTTGCGGGTGCGCAGGTCGGAGCGTACCGCCGACACCTGCCCGTTGCGTTCGAGTTGCTTGCGAACCTGGGCGGTCTTCTGGCCGACCCGTTCGGCGACGGCGGCGTACTCGGCCTCGAGGTCCTCGTCGTCGACCTCCAGCCCTTCCGCCACGGCCACCGCGCGCAGGCCGAGATCGACCTTGACGCCCTGGGCGGCGGACTCGCGCAGCTCGGCGACGAACGCCTCTTGGTCCTGGCCGGTCTGGGCGAGGTACTGCTCGATGCCGATGCCCTGGGCCTGGAGGCGCATGCCCAGGTCCTCCAGGCGCTGCTGCATCTCGCTGTTGACCAGCGCCTCGGGGATCTCGATGTCGACCAGCTCGGCGAGGGCCTCGGCCGTCTTCTGCTGGACGGCCATGGTGGCCTGCATCTTCTTGACCATGCCGAAGCGCTTCTCGAGATCGGCGCGCAGCTCGGCGATGGTCTCGAACTCGGATGCCTCCGCAGCGAACGCGTCGTCGGCCTCGGGGAGGACCTTCTCCTTGACGGCCTTGACCTCGACCCGGAAGTCGACGGGGTCCTCATCGGGCAGCGGGTGGTCGGCGGTGAACTCGAGCACGGCGCCGACCTTGGCGCCGGCGAGCTGCTCGTCGAGCTCAGCCACGATGGTGGCGCTGCCGACCTCGTACATGTAGTCCTCGGCGGTGAGGCCGTCCATGGCCTCGCCCTCACGGGATCCGGTGATGTCGATGGTGACGCTGTCGCCGGTCTGGGCCGGACGCTCGACGTCCTGGAGCTCGGCGAAGCTCTCCCGGAGGCGGTCGATGCGGGCGTCGATCTCCTCGGGGTCCACGTGCGGCGACGGGATGGTGACCCGCAGGCCGTCGTAGCCGCCCACGGTCACGACCGGGCGGACCTCGACGGTGGCCTCGAACGCCACGTCGCCGCCCTCCTGGCCCGAGGTGATGTCCCACTCGGGCTGGGCGATCACGTCCACGTCGTGCTCCTCGACGGCCTCGAGGTAGTACTTCGGCAGCGCCTGCTCGAACGCTTCGCCACGAGCCGCCTCGATGCCGATCCGGGCCTCGAGCACCTTGCGGGGCGCCTTGCCGGGACGGAACCCCGGCAGCCGGACCTCCCGGGCGATGCGCTTGAACGCAGCGTCGATGTCCGTTTCGAACTCCGCCTCATCGACTGCGATGGACAGCTTGACCTTGTTGCCCTCGAGGGCTTCGACCGTTGACTTCATCAGGCGAGGGAGCCTATCGGGAGCCATCGGCACCCCCCGAATGCGCCGTGCGCCCACCCGCCGCGCCGGGTCTGCTCGCCACCTTGAGGTGCGGCAGCTCCCCGAGCCCGAGGGCCCGGAGGGCTGCGGTCAGGTCCTGGCGGCGGTACTCGCCCGAGCGGAAGCTCTCCAGCGGGGGCCCGGCGTAGCGGTACGCCAGCCCGGCCGCATCGAGGTTGAGGTACCGGCGGGTGTAGCGGTGCTTGTAGAGGGTGATGTCCGGTTGGGGGCCGCGCAGGACCCGGCCCATCACCAAGAAGTCGTCGGGATCGAACCGGTCGAACGGGGCCACGGCGGGGACGGCCCGCCACACGTCGTACAGCGGACGGAACCACTCCGGATCGTGCGGGCCATCGCCCTCGGGGAACTGCATGCGCACGGCGCGCCTCCTGGATCGAGCGA
Source organism: Ilumatobacteraceae bacterium (assembly GCA_025463265.1). Lineage (GTDB taxonomy): Bacteria > Actinomycetota > Acidimicrobiia > Acidimicrobiales > Iamiaceae > Aquihabitans. The sequence continues at coordinate 188 of JAOBWH010000152.1, read as the reverse complement.
GATGAGGAGGACGGCGCTCTGCCCGGCCGACGAGGGGCGGCTGCGTGGTGCAGCGAGTGGGGCCATGGTGCCCACCCCCTCTGACAGCGAGGCGTCATCTCTGCGCCGCCACGGGTGGGGAGCGCTTCGACCGGCCCGAGCCAGGCCGATACGGTCGGGAGCGATGTCCCCCTTGGCCGGTCTCGTGT
>JAOBWH010000065.1 GCA_025463265.1 Ilumatobacteraceae bacterium | reverse complement strand
GCTTCGCCTCCGGTTCGGACAGGCGGGCGACATGGCCGACCATCACCCGACCAGCCGCGTGCCCGTCCGGGCGGTGCAGCCCCCGCTCCTCGATGACCTCAACAACCTCGATCTGCGCCGCCCGAGCCCGCCGCCCCACCCGCTCGACCCGCCGAGCCAGCTCCAACGCCGCCGCCGTGTCGGTCGGCTCCAACTCGAGCGCATCGAGCGCATCGAACGCCGCATCGAGGCTGGCGAACACCGCCTGCGCACGAAGATCCGAAGGAGCGAGAGCCATACCCCAACCATACGAAGGGGGTATGACAGTGAAGCCTCTTCAGCATCTTCCAGCGCTTGTCATGATTTGCTTGGATCGGGATAGCCAACGCAGCCAACCGGCGGCCGACGCCATCGAACAGCCAGGCAGTACCCCAGCCCCCTCCCGGACTTCGCTCTGTGTTGAAAACTCATCGGTGCACGGAGCATCTCTACTGGGCATAATCGGGGCGGCACAGACACTGGGGGGATGTCGTGGCGGCGATCGACACGGAACTTGCGGGTAAGCGGCTGCGTCGCTGGCGAGACGAACAAAACTGGTCTGGTCCGGAGACCGCTGAGAAGGCAGGCTTGACCTGGTCGGAGCTCCGGCCGATTGAGCTGGGCGAAGCGGAGTACGACCCCCAAGTCCTAGGCCATCTCGCTCGCAGTTTCGGGAAATCTTTGGCCGACCTTCTCGGGCCTCCGCTAGCAGAGGACCTGCCTCCTGCAGAGCCCACGCGCCCACCCGACGATCGGCCGCAGCAACTTCAGGAGCGATCGCCCTACCGGCCCGGCGTTGCGCACGCGACTGTGAGCGAGGCGTGGGACCTTGTGCCCGGCGACACAATCGTTCGCATCGACCTCCACCGCCGCTACGGGGGGAACAAACAAAGTGGAATTGCACCCTCGGCGCAGAGCCCGAACATCATGATCTTCTCCGACCCAGGCGGCAACGAACACGGCTATTACGACCGTTGGGACAACGAGACTGGTGTGTTCCTCTATTCGGGGGAAGGTCAGCGAGGTGACCAAACGATGGACAAGGGCAATCGGGCAATCCTCAATCACCGCCGCGACGGTCGCGCACTTCGGGTGTTTGAGGGCAGCGGCGGGCGCGTGCGCTATGCGGGCGAGTTTGAGGTCGCAAGCACTCAGCCGTATGTCATCCAGCAGTCCCATGAATCCGGAAGCGCCAGGATGCGAAAGGTTTTTGTCTTTCGACTCGTCCCCGCCGATGATCTCTCGACGGTGTTTCGCCACTGAGGTGGACTGTCCGGACCAGCGGGCCTCCCGTACGATTGACCCCCGTCCGTTGTTCCCGCTCTGAGGTGCCTTCGTCATGTCCAAGCCTGCTGTCGTCCTGCTCTCCGGGGGCTTGGACTCGTCGACCGTGGTGGCGATGGCGCAGCGGGATGGGTGGGAGGTGCACGCCCTCTCGTTCTCCTACGGGCAACGGCACACCGTCGAGCTCGAGTCGGCCAAGGCCGTCGCAGCCGCCGCAGGCATCACGGATCACCGGATCGTCAACATCGATCTGGGGGCGTTCGGCGGGTCAGCTCTCACCGACGCCTCGATCGACGTGCCGAAGCACGACGACGCCGGTGACATGGAGGACGGCATCCCGGTCACCTACGTGCCGGCTCGCAACACCATCTTCTTGTCGTTCGCCCTGGCGTTCGCCGAGGTCCTCGGGAGCTCGGACATCTTCATCGGGGTCAACGCCCTCGACTACTCCGGCTACCCGGACTGCCGGCCAGAGTTCATCGCTGCCTTCCAGGATCTGGCCCGGATCGCCACCAAGACCGGTGTCGAGGGCAGCACCCAGGTCACCATCCACGCCCCGCTCATGGAGATGACCAAGGCCCAGATCTCCGCCGCCGGCACCGAGCTCGGTGTCGACTACTCCATCACCACCTCCTGCTACGACGCCGACGACGAGGGCAACGCCTGCGGTCGGTGCGACGCCTGCCACCTTCGGCACCAGGGTTTCGTCCAGGCCGGTCTCCCCGATCCGACGCGCTACCAGCCGGGCGCAGCTCCGTCGTGAGCTACCTCGTCAAAGAGGTCTTCCTCACGCTCCAGGGCGAGGGCTTCCAGGCCGGCGCCCCCGCCGTGTTCTGCCGCTTCACCGGCTGCAACCTCTGGACGGGGCGCGAGGAACACCGGGCCAGCGCGGTCTGCCAGTTCTGCGACACGGACTTCGTCGGCACCGACGGTCCCGGCGGCGGCAAGTTCGCCACCGCCGACGACCTGGCCGACCACATCGCCGCCACCTGGACCGGCGATGACGCCGACGCCAACCGCCTCGTCGTGTGCACCGGCGGCGAGCCCCTGCTCCAGCTCGACCAGGACCTGGTCGACGCCCTGCACGCCCGCCGGTTCCGCATCGCCATCGAGACCAACGGCACGCTGCTGCCGCCCGATGGCATCGACTGGATCTGCATGAGCCCCAAGGCCGGCGCCGACCTCGTCCTCACCACAGGCGACGAGCTCAAGCTCGTCTACCCCCAACCGACCCTGATGCCCGGCGACGTCGGGCACCTCGACTTCGCCCACCGCTTCCTCCAGCCCATGGACGGCCCGGACCGTGCCGCCAACACCGAGGCCGCCATCGCCCACTGCCTGGCCCACCCCCGTTGGCGGCTCAGCGTCCAGACCCACAAGTACCTTGGGATCCCCTGATGCGCATCACCAAGGACTTCACCTTCGAGGCGGCCCACCTGCTGCCCAACGTCCCCGACGGCCACAAGTGCGCGCGCCTGCACGGCCACTCGTTCGGCGTGAGCGTCTCTGTCGACGGACCGGTCGGCGAGTCCACCGGCTGGGTCATGGACTTCGGCGACCTCAAGACCGCTTGGGCCCCGCTCCACGACGAGCTCGACCACCGCTACCTCAACGACATCCCCGGCCTCGAGAACCCAACCAGCGAAGTCCTGGCGATCTGGATCTGGAACCGCCTGGCCCCAACGCTGACGGGCCTCGCCCAGATCGAGATCCGCGAGACCTGCACCAGCCGCTGCACCTACACCGGACCTGACGCCCGCAGCTAGGGCAACCGGGCGAAGGTCTCGGTTTCGATGCCGCCTCTTGGGCGTTGGGTCACGTGGACGTCGACGGAGGTGCAGGCGGTGGCTCGGTGGACCTCGGTGGCGATGTCGACGGCCATCTGCTCGGCGAAGACGGCGGCGTCGCGGAACGACCAGAGGTAGAGCTTCAGCGACTTCGACTCGACGCAGCGCTCGTGCGGCGCGTACTCGATGACCACCGTCGACAGGTCGGGCTGCTCGGTCACCGGGCACATCGACGTGACCTCTTCGCACGTGAACCGGACCTTGGTGCAGCCGTGCGGAGCCGGGAACGTCTCCAGGTGCTCCACCGGGTGGCGCACCGTCGCCCCCAGGATCGTCAGGCCCTCGGTCGCATCGCTCGCAGCAGCATCGGTCACGGCCCGACCCTACCGACGGCACCAGCGGCCCGTCAGCGCCGACCGGGTCCTCCTCGCCACCGATGGGTCGCAGATCCGGCCCAGGATCGGACATTTCACGGTCGCCCGTTGCCGTGGTCGAGGACCGCTGGCATGGTGATCGACGTGGACACCGTGACCGTCATCTCGCTGGACGACGTGCCCGAGGACCTCCTCGCCGAGCGCAAGAAGTTCGGCCTCGATCGGTACGACGAGGTCTGGAACGGCGTCCTCCACATGAACCCCTCTCCCATACGCCGGCACGGCGAGCTCGCTGTCGTCCTGTTCCGCGCGCTGGATTCCGCTGCGGCGGACACGGGGCTCCAAGTGCTGTGGGAGCAGAACCTGATCCCACTCCACGAGCCGGGCTGGAACGACTACCGGATCCCGGACCTGATCGTGTTCGGACCCGAGGTCAGCCAGGAGCGAGGTGTCCAGGGGGCACCCGAGCTGGTCGTGGAGATCCGGTCACCGGGCGACGACTCCTTCCGGAAGCTTCCGTTCTACGAGGAGATCGGGGCGGGCGAGGTCCTCATCATCGACCGGGACACCGCCGCGATCCGCCGGTGGACCAACGGCCCCGACGGGCTCGTCGAGCACGTCCCTGCCGATGCGGTGCACCGCCTGGCCTGCCTGCCGGTCACGGTCCGGACGATCGACGCCGAGCTCGTCGCCGAGGCCATCCCCATCGACGCCGACTGACCTCGCCGGCCGGGACGCGAGACGCCCGCCCGGCTCTGGAGGCGGCGGGCGGGCGTCTGCGTTGCTTGGGAGCGGGGCTGGAGCCCAGAGGAAGGAACCAGACCGGCTCAGGCCGGGGTGTAGACCCGGACGTAGTCGATGTCGTAGGTGGTGCTGGCGGTGCTGCCCCAGTTGACCCGCTTGATGTTGGTGGTGCTGCAGTTCCCCGGGGCGCCGCTGATCGAGCAGCGGTCGATCTGGTCGAGGTAGCCGAGCGTGCCGTCGGGGTTGCCGGTCCACTTGCCACCGACGGCCAGGTTCAGGGCGATGTCCCAGGTGCCGGCGGCGTCGGCCGAGGACCAGGCGTGCTTGGTGTCGAGGAAGGTGTGGACCTTCACGTTGTCGACGTAGAAGGAGAACCGGATGCCGGAGCCCTCGGGGAGGATGTCAACCGCCCAGGTGTGGTAGCCGGGGGTGGCCGTCGGGGCCTCGAAGGTGGAGGCCTTCTTGGAGATGTTCGACACGCCGTCGAGGTGCAGCGTCTGGGAGGTCTTCCCGGGGACCTGCGAGTGGAAGTACTCCATGATGTCGACCTCGGCCACGCCGGCACCGTTGCGGTGACGGAGCCAGAAGGCCGGCCAGAGGCCCTGGGCGTGGGGCAGCTTGGCCCGCATCTCGAACCGGGCGTACCGGGGGTAGTAGGTGCCGGCCTCACGGGAGCCGAGGAAGCCGGAGGTGTAGTTGTAGGTGCCGGCGTTCGGGCAGGAGACCGCCTGCTTCTTGGCGACGATCTTCAGCGAGCCGCCGTCTTCGGTGACGTTGTTCGGCGTGTTGCACTCGAGCTCGGCGTTCCCGGATCCGTAGTTGTTGTGGTACGGCTTCCACTTCGAGGTGTTCAGCGACGAGTCGTTGAACTCGTCGCCGCCGACGAGCTTCCATCCGGCCGGGGCGGTCGGGTTCGGCGCCTTCGTCGTGGTGGTCGTCGGGGCGGCCGTGGTGGTCGTCGTCGGAGCGGCCGTCGTGGCGGTGACCGTGGGCTCCGGCGTCGGGTTGCCGTTGCCGGGGACGGTCGTCACCGGCTGGCAGGCGGCCAGACCGAGCATCACGATCCCGGCGGCCAGCGCCCGGGCTGCGAGGGGGGTCTTCGAGAGCTTGTTCATCGCCACACCAACCTTGGGAACGTCCAGTTCTGACGTTGTTGGTTACGGCGCGCAGCATCAGCTGCTTGAGCGCTGAGAGCGGTATTCCCGCCACTTTGGGCGATATTACCTACCCAAACGCGTGCTTCTCACGGAGGGCGTTTAGAATCCCACACACCGTGCCCGGATGAGACTTCGCTAGGTAGCGGAAGAACCACCGAGAGCGCTGTTCAGGTTCCCCGAGCGGAGGCCCTCGAGATCGAGCGTCACGTAGCGGTAGCCCGCCCGCCGGACCGCGTCGACCACCTCGGCCCGCTGCTCCACGACCGCCGCCAACCGGTCCAAGGGCACCTCGATCCGGGCCAGATCGCGGTAGTGGCGGACCCGGAGCTCTCCGAACCCGAGGGCCCGCAGCGCAGACTCGGCCGCCTCCACCTCCGCCAGCACGCCGACCGTGACCGGCGTGCCGTACGGGATGCGGCTGGCGAGGCACGCCGCGGCCGGCTTGTCGGCCGTGCGCAGGCCCAGGTGCCGGCTGAGCTCGCGCACCATCGCCTTGGTGAACCCGGCCTCGACGAGCGGGAACCGAGCACCGCGCTCGGCGGCGGCCTGCTGGCCGGGGCGGTGGTCACCCAGGTCGTCGACGTTCACGCCGAGGACCACCACCGCCTCGGCGGCCACACCCAGCGGCTCGAGCACATCGAGGAGGGCGGTCTTGCACCAGAAGCAGCGGTCGCCGTCGTTCGCCACGTACCGGGGGTCGCCCAGCTCGCCGGTGGCCACCACCTGCCAGGTGAGGCCCCACTCCGCTGCGAGCAGACGGCAGTCCTCGTGCTCCTCGGCAGCCAGCGAGGCGGACACCGCAGTCACCGCGGTGGCGCGGGCCGGGCCCAGCACGTCGTGGGCCACCCAGGCCACCAGCGCAGAGTCGGCGCCACCGGAGAAGGCGACCAGCACGGCGCCGAGGTCGGCGATGGCCGAGCGCAGCGAGCCGTACGCCGCGGCCAGGTCGGCGGGAACGCCGGCCGGGACACCGGCCGGCGCGTCGAGGGAACCTGCGGGCGAGTCGCCCAGGGTGGTCACGACCGGATCAGTCCGCGACGCCGGCCGCGTCGAGCACCTCGGCGACCGTGCCCACCGCGCCGGCGATGAACGGGCCGAAGTCGGCGTACTTGGCCGACGCCTCGTCGAAGCGCATCGTGTACACGACCTCCTTGAGGTCGTCGGGCTTCTGGGCGAACAGGGTGACGCCCCACTCGTAGTCGTCGACGCCGGCGGACCCGGTGATGAGCTGGACGATGCGGCCGGCGAACTTCCGTCCGCTCGCGCCGTGCTCCATCATCAGCTCCTTGCGCTCGTCGTAGGGCAGCGTGAACCAGTTGGCCTTGCGCTCGCGCTTCTTCGACATCGGGTAGAAGCACCAGGCGCTCATGCCCTCGGGCGGCAGCTGCGGGTACAGGCGGGCGTTGGCCATCTGCTCGGGCAGGCCCTTGGCGTACTCGGACAGCTCGGTCATCGACACGTACGAGTCGATGACGGTGAGCCCGGCCACCTGGAGCGCGGTCTGGAACGACTTGAGCTTCCACCAGTCCTTGCCCAGCACCATGAAGGCTACATCGGCCTTGTGGCCGAGGACCGCCACCGGCACGACCTGGAGGTCGTCGGCCTGGGCGGCCTTCACCGCCACCTCGATGGCCGCACGGTCGGTGCCCTCTCCCACCGTGCAGAAGAGGTGCACGACACCGATACCGATGGACGCTTCGAGGGCTTCAGGCATGACCCCGAGGCTACCGCCGCCCCCTCCGTGCGACCCCAGCCGGGATCGGTGAGACCGACCGGCGCAGAACCGGCCGGGTCAGGTCCCGGCGGCCTCGCCCCGGATGGGGACCACGTTCGACCCGGCGCCGTCGCCGGCACCGGTGACCCCGCCGTCGCGCCCGTCTCGCAGCAGCCGGCGCCAGCGCTTGCTGTCGAACTGCACCGGCTCCGTGCCCGCGATGAACCCGTTGAGCAGCTCCACGAACCGCTCGGGGTCCTGGTGGTGCGGGAAGTGGCCGGCCTCGGCGAACACCTCGAGGCGGCTGCCGGGCATCCGCTCGTGGGCCATCTGGGCGTGGTTCACGGGGATCACCGCATCGTGAGCGCCCCACACGAGCAGCACCGGCATGGCCTCCGCCAGGTAGCTGCGGTCCAGCATGGTGACCACCTGACCCCGCCAGTCCACCACCGAGCGCAGGGTGCGGGAGAACGCCCCGCGGGCGGCAACATCGGGAAGGGCATCGAGCACGCGGCTGAGCTCCTCGGCGTCACGGCCGATGTCGGTCCCGCTCCGACGCAGCAGCTCGATGCCGCCCATGGCACCCAGACGGACCGGCGGCAGCTTGAGCAGCGGGAGGAACAGATCGGCGAGGGGCGTCGAGGCCAGCCGCAGGAACGGGCTGACCTCACGGGAGACCCCGCCGCTCGACACCAGCACGAGCCGCTGCACCCGGGTGGGGTGCTGGTAGGTCATCTGGGCCGCGACCCCGCCTCCGAGCGAGTGGCCCACCACCGTGGCCTGGTCGAAGTCCAGCACGTCGAGCAGGTCCCGCATGCCGTTGGCGTACGCGGCCACCGAGTAGTCGGCCCGGGGCTTGTCGGACTCGCCGTGACCCAGCAGGTCCGGGGCGATGACGGTGGAGCGCTCCGCCAGCGAACGCATCAGCGGCACCCAGCTGGCCGAGCTGTCACCGATCCCGTGGAGCAGCAGCAGCGCCGGCCCCGTCCCGCACATCCGGTACGCCCGCTGGTGCCCGTGGATCGTGACGAACCGGGTCGTGGTGTCGAACGCCGCGGCACGCGCCTTGCGGCGCCTCGATGGTGCGGCCATGTCCCGTCCTCCTCCCCGGCGCACGCCCCGACGGGCGTCACGCAGCACTCCCCTGCTGGCGACCACGGTATTGCCCGACGATGACGGCACCCGAACCGGCATGTGAACGCCGTGGGTCGGCTCAGCCGGTCGAGCCGCCCCAGCCGGCCGGGCGGGCGGGATCCGGCGCCGCGGCGGCGGGCCTCGGGCCTGCCTCTCCGACCCGATCCTGGACGTACGTCCGAAAACTGATAGTCTCGTCAGTCGCTGAAGACCCCCGATTCGGCGGTCACCCGACCCATCACGACGATGGGCACCCGAACCGGAAAGCTTCCGCCATGATCACGCTTCGCTCGCTCCCGTCGGGAGCGATGGGACCTGCCCCGCACCGCAGCCACCACCGCCACGACGTCGACCAGCCCGTGCGCCGGGTCCGCCCGGCCATCGCCCGCACCGCCCGACGGGGCGTCGCCCTCATCACCGCCCGCCGGACCCGCCCGTTGGCCATCGGGGCCGATGCGGCCGGGGCGACCCTGGCGGACTGACCACGCTGCCGACCGCGCCCTCAGGGGGCGGTCGGCGGCTGACCCAGGTCGTCGAGCAGGCGCTGCGCGACGACGTGCAGCCACTCGTGCTCGCGCTGGGAGGCGGCGATCAGCACCGCGAACGCGGCCTCGGCCTCGCAGTCCATGGTGACCATGATGGCGCCCTTCGCCTGCTCGATCACCGCTGCGTGCGCACGCGAGTTCCGGAGGTCATCCACCTCGGCGGCCAGAGCAGCGAGCCGCGCGTCGCGGAGGTACACCTCAGCCTCGAGCGCCTCGATCCGGTCACCATCCCCGTTCCTCGCCACCAGCCCCCCTCGTCTCATGTCCATCGGTCACCGGTGCGCAACTTCAACCTGCCCGCCGGATCAGCCACACCAAGGACGGAGCGGACGATCGGCGGCGGGTCGTACACCACGAACATCGTGCCATCGTCCTCGATCGCATCGTGCAGCCGGAACAACATGCCCACCCCGCTCGAGTCGCAGAACGTCACCGCCGCCATGTCCAGCCAGACCCGCTCGTCGCTCTCGTGGTGGTGCTCGACCACGGCGTCACCGATGAGCTTGGCAACGGCGACGTCGATCTCCCCCGACAGGTAGACGGTGAGATGCCGTCCGGCCCGGTCGAACACCGCTGGTACCTGAGCATCCATTGCGGGGGAAACGATACGAGTCCCGCTGTTGGCTGACCATCCCCCGACGGGGGGAACGCCGCGCCACCCCGATCCGCACCCACCCCACCCGTCCCCCGGCGCGAACGAGGGGCGGCGGGCCGAAGCCCAGCCACCCCTCGTTCGTTGCTCCGTGCGGCCGCAGGAGGCCACGGCGTCGAGCCGTGACTCCCGCTGCTGGCTAGAAGTCCTCCATGCCTCCGCCGGGCATGCCGCCGCCGCCACCCTCCGAGGGCTTGTCGGCGATGACGGCCTCGGTGGTGAGGAACAGCGCCGCGATGGACGCCGCGTTCTGCAGCGCCGAGCGGGTCACCTTGGCTGCGTCGGGCACCGCCGGCAGCATCTCGCCGTAAGTGTCGTCGGCAGCGTTGTAGCCCTGGGAGCCCGTGAGCTCCTTGACCTTCGAGACCACCACGCCGCCTTCGAGGCCGGCGTTGAGGGCGATCTGCTTCAGCGGCGCCTCGACGGCCTTGGCCACCAGACGAGCGCCGGTGGCGATGTCGCCCTCCAGCTTGTCGGCAGCCTCGAGGATCGCAGCCTGCGACCGGATGAGGGCCACGCCACCGCCGGGCACGACACCCTCTTCGATGGCGGCCTTCGCCGTGGAGACGGCATCTTCGATGCGGTGCTTCTTCTCCTTGAGCTCCACCTCGGTGGCTGCGCCGACCTTGAGGACGGCGACGCCGCCGGACAGCTTGGCGAGGCGCTCCTGGAGCTTCTCGCGGTCGTAGTCCGAATCGGTGTTCTCGATCTCGGCCTTGATCTGCGAGACCCGGCCCGAGATGTCCGCCTCGGAGCCGCCACCCTCGACGATGGTGGTCTCGTCCTTGGTGATGATGATCTTCTTGGCCGAGCCCAGGAGGTCGAGCGTGGTGGCGTCGAGCTTGAGGCCGACGTCCTCGCTGATGACCTGCGCACCGGTGAGCAGGGCGATGTCCTGCAGCATGGCCTTACGGCGCTCGCCGAAGCCGGGGGCCTTGACGGCGACCGAGCGGAACGTGCCGCGGATCTTGTTGACCACGAGGGTGGAGAGGGCCTCGCCCTCGATGTCCTCGGCGATGATCACGAGGGGCTTGCCGCCCTGCATGACCTTCTCGAGCACGGGCACGAGGTCGCGCACCGCCGAGATCTTCGACGACACGAGCAGCACGTAGGCATCGTCGAGGACGGCCTCCATGCGCTCGGGATCGGTGACGAAGTAGGGGGAGATGTAGCCCTTGTCGAAGCGCATGCCCTCGACGAAGTCGGTCTCGATGCCGAACGTGTTCGACTCCTCGACGGTGATGACGCCGTCGCGGCCGACCTTGTCCATCGCCTCGGCGATGGCGTTGCCGATCTCGGCGTCGTTGTTGGCCGAGATGGAGGCGACCTTGGCGATCTGGTCCTTGTCGTCGATCTCGACGGCCAGGGCGTGGATGCTGGCCACGGCCGCCTCGACGGCAGCCTCGATGCCCCGCTTGAGGTCCATCGGGTTGGCGCCGGCAGCGACGTTCTTGAGTCCCTCGGTGACCATGGCCCGGGCGAGCACGGTGGCGGTGGTGGTGCCATATCCAGCGACGTAGTAGGTCTTCTAGGCTACATCATTTACCAGCTCGGCACCGATCTTCTCGAACGGGTCCTCGAGGTCGATGTCCTTGGCGACGGAGACGCCGTCCTTGGTGATCGTGGGTGCACCCCACTTCTTCTCGAGGACGACGTTGCGGCCCTTCGGGCCGAGCGTTACGGCGACAGCGTCGGCGAGCTGGTTCATGC
>JAOBWH010000005.1 GCA_025463265.1 Ilumatobacteraceae bacterium | reverse complement strand
AGCTGGCGGACGACCTCGCCGGCGATGCCGTACGTGCCGCCGCCGAACGCCTCCCCGGAGAGCTTGAGGACGATTCGCGACCACCGGGTGGCGGGCGCGGCGCTTCCGGGCTCCGAGGAGGCGTCGGCCACGATCAGCTGCCGATCGAGACCAGGGCGAAGCGGGCGATCGACGCGCCGCCCAGGAGCTGGGCGATGGTCTGCTTGTCGTCTTTGACGTAGGCCTGGTCGATGAGCACCTGATCCTTGAACCAGGCGCCGATGCGGCCTTCGACGATCTTGGCGATGGCCTGCTCGGGCTTGCCCTCGGCCCGGGTGATCGACTCGAGCGTCTCGCGCTCCGCGGCCACCTCGGCCTCGGGGACCTCGTCGTTGGTGAGGTACTTCGGCTTGGAGAAGGCGATGTGGACAGCGATGTCGTGCGCCAGCTCCACGGTGCCCCCGCCGGAGAGCTCGACGATGACGCCGAGCACGCCCCGGCCGTCCTGGCGGTGGATGTAGCTGTCGATCACGTTGCCGTCGGCCGCAGCGAAGCGGACGACCTGGCCGAGCTCGATGTTCTCCTTGAGCAGGACCTTCATGTCGTCGATGGCCTCGGCCTTCTTCGCCGCCGCGTCCTCGCCCTCGATCGCCACGATGGTGGCGATCTCCTGGACGAGACCGGCGAACTGGTCCGACTTGGCGACGAAGTCCGTCTCGCACTTGAGCTGGGCGATGGCGGCCACGCCGTCGACGAGCGCCACGGCCACCGTGCCCTGGCTGTTGTCGCGGTCCTCGCGGGTCGCCGACTTGGCCAGGCCCTTCTCCCGCAGCCACTTGGCCGCAGCGTCGGCATCGCCACCGTTCTCCTGGAGCGCCTTCTTCGCATCCATCATCCCGGCGCCGGTGGACTGGCGGAGGGCTTGGACATCCTTGGCGGTGAAATCAGGCATCGGTGGTGGTCTCCTCGACCGGGTCGGCGGGTGCGGGAGCCTCGGCGGCCGGCGCCTCGGCGACGGTCTCCTCAGCGGGAGTGGCCTCGGGCGTTGCGACGACCTCGGCCTCGGGCTGCGGGGCGGCCTGCTGGGCAGCGATGCGCGCCTCGCGCTCGGCGGCAGCGGCTGCGGCCTGGCGACGGGCTTCTGCCTGCTGGGCGGCGACGGCAGCCTCTTCCTCGCTGGAGCGAGCCTTCGGCGGCTGGGCCGCACCGGGACGCTTGGAGGCGATCAGGCGGCCTTCCTCGACGGCGTCGGCGATCACCCGGCACATGAGCGCACCCGAGCGGATGGCGTCGTCGTTGCCCGGGATGACGTACTGGATGATGTCGGGGTCGCAGTTGGTGTCGACCACGGCGACGATGGGGAGCTTGAGCTTGTTGGCCTCGGTGACCGCGATGTGCTCCTCCTTCGTGTCGAGGATGAACACGGCCGAGGGGAGCTTCTCCATCTTGGCGATGCCGCCCAGGTTGCGCTCGAGCTTGGCCAGCTCGCGGCTGATGAGGAGGGCTTCCTTCTTGGGCATGGCCTCGAACTCGCCGGAGTCCCGCATGCGGCGGTACTCGGCCATCTTGGCGACGCGCTTCGACATGGTCTCGAAGTTGGTGAGCATGCCGCCGAGCCAGCGCTCGTTGATGTAGGGCATGCCGCACTTCTCGGCGTAGGACTGGATCGGATCCTGGGCCTGCTTCTTGGTGCCCACGAACAAGATGGAGCCACCGTCGGCGACCGTGTCGCGGACGTAGACGTAGGCGGTCTCGAGGCGCTTGAGCGTCTGCTCGAGATCGATGATGTAGATGCCGTTGCGCTCACCGAAGATGTAGGGCTTCATCTTCGGGTTGCAGCGCCGGGTCTGGTGGCCGAAGTGGACTCGGGCCTCGAGCAGTTGCTTCATGGTCACGACGGGTTCCGTCACGGACCGCTCCTCTCCAACGGTTTTGGGGACCTGGCCCCAAGCGCCACCGGAGTTCCGGGAGCGACCGTTGGAAGGGGCCGGGCAGGTTGATCGACGTCCGGCCCACCAGGTGATGGGCCGGTTGGCAAGTGTAGCGACGACCTGCCCGTCCGCCCAAGGTGACGGAGGCGATCACGGGTCGGGGACCAGGAAGACGCGCCCGGCGCCGACGGCCCGTCCCCAGAGCAGAGCCGGGTCGAGGTAGGCGTCGCCGCGGCGGACACCCAGGTGGAACGGGCCGTCGGTCCGGCCAACCTCTGCTCCCCCAGCGACGAGCTGGCCCCGGGCCACGGCGATCTCGGCCAGCCCAGTGTAGGTGGACCGCAGCCCGCCGGGATGGTCGATGCTGACGACGAGGCGTCCAGCCACGGGACCGGCGAACGCCACCCGGCCGCGGCCGATCGCGGTGACCACCGAGCCGGGAACCGTGCCGTACTCGATCCCCCGGTTGCCGGGCAGCCAGGGCTGCGGCGGGGGGCGAAACGGGTCCAGGACCGGGGCCGCCGTGGGAGGGCGGTAGACGTCCTGGTCTGGGATGAGCCGGTTCCACGTCGAGGGCGGCCGCCTCGGAAACGACCAGCCAGACGCCGGCGTCGCCAGGCCCGTCGCGCCGAGCACGGTCAGCACGACGAGGGCGGCGGTGCAGCGAACTGCTCCTAGGCGGGTTCTCGCTGGGCGGCCTGGAGGCGGCTGCGCAGCTGGAGGACGGACTTGGTGTGGATCTGGCTCACCCGGCTCTCGGTCACGCCGAGGACCTCGCCGATCTGCGAGAGCGTCAGGTTCTCGAAGTAGTAGAGCGTGAGGACCATCTTCTCGCGGTCCGGCATCCGCTCGATGGCCTCGGCCAGCTGGCCTCGCAGCTCGCTGCGCTCCAGCAGCGCCCCGGGGCTCTCGCCGCTGTCGGGGATGGTGTCGCCGAGCGTGGTGGCGTCGCCGCGGTCGCCCAGCATCTCGTCCAGCGCGGCCACGCCGGTGAGCGACAGCTGGCCGAGGACGGCCTGGAGCTGGCTGTCCGACATGTCGAGCTCGGCGGCGAGCTCGGCCTCGGTGGGCGAGCGCTTGAGTCGCGCCTCGAGCTTGGAGAAGGCTCGCTCGACGGCGCGGCCCTTGGCCCGCACCGATCGCGGGACCCAGTCGATGGAGCGCAGCTCGTCGAGGATCGCGCCCTTGATGCGGGCGATGGCGTAGGTCTCGAACTTGAACCCGCGACCCTGGTCGAACTTCTCGATGGCGTCGATGAGGCCGAAGATGCCGTAGCTGACCAGGTCCGATTGCTCCACGTTCTGCGGCAGGCCGACGGCGACGCGGCCGGCCACGTACTTCACCAGTGGCGAGTAGTGGATGATGAGCCGGTCGCGCGCCTTGCGCGTCGGATCGGCGTGGTAGGTGTCCCAGAGCTCGGCGACGGTGTCGGCGCTCATGGGGTGACTTCGTCAGGCAGGGGCCTAGGCACGAGGGTGTGTCCGATCGAACACGTCGCGGAGACGCTCCTTGCTGATGTGCGTGTAGATCTGGGTCGTGGCCAGATCCTCGTGCCCCAGCAGTTCCTGCACACTCCGTAGATCGGCACCACCGTCGAGGAGGTGAGTGGCGAACGTGTGCCGGAGGGCGTGCGGATGCGTCGGCTCCACCGACCGTCGGTCCAGCAGGCGCCGCACGTCGCGAGGCGACAGCTGGCTTCCCGCCCGGTTGAAGAACACCACGTCGCCGAGAGACGGGTCCGCCAGCAGGGGGCGGCCATCGTCGAGCCAGGCGGCGAGCGCCACGACCGACGGCTCGCTGAGCGGCAACATGCGCTGCTTGGACCCCTTGCCCCAGACCGTCACGCGCCGGCTGAGCAGGTCGAGGTCGCGCTGGCGCAGCCCGCACAGCTCCGACACGCGCAGGCCGCTGCCGTAGAGGACCTCCAGGACGGCTTGGTCCCGGAGGTGGATGGCCAGCTGCAACGGATCTGCCAGCTGGTCGTCGGTGAGCCCCGCCCGGGCCGGTGGCTGGTCGAGGAGCTGATGGAGCTGCTCCTCGTGGAGGATCTTGGGCAGGCGACCGGTCCCCCGTGGCGCCCGGAGCCCGAGCGTGGGATCTGCGGCGAGCCGGCCGGTGCGGGTCTGCCACCCGAAGTAGCGACGCAGCGCCGACGCCCGCCGGGCGAGCGTGCGGGGCGCGACCGGCCGGTCGCTCAGCGCCGCCAGGTACTGGCGCAGCACCCGGCGGGTCACCTCCGAGGGCTCGGTCACCATGGCCTCGGGGGCCCACGCGGTGAAGTCGGACAGGTCCGACCGGTACGCGCGCAGGGTGGCCGGTGCCGCCGCCGTCATCGACGAAAGGAACTCCTCGACTTCCCAGGCCACCGGGCCAGGGTATCGGTCCAGGATTGACCGCGAACGGTGATCGGTCGGCTGCGGCCTCGATCATCGGTCCCGCACCGTTCTCGTCCGTGCGCCGCCCACCCCGGATCGTTCGAACCACGCGCCGGACCGGATGACGAGCCCCGCCTGCTCGAGTTCGATGAGGGCGAGCGACGCCTGGTCGAGCCCCCAGGGCCCCACCAGCATCAACTCCCCCAACGTCCTGGGGTTGGGGTCGAGCTCGGCGAGCAAGCGAGTTGCGGTGTCGCTGACCTCTGGGTGGGGGTCTGGCTCGGAGAGAGCCTCGGCGGTCTTCCGGCCGCCAAGGCCGATGGCCACCAGCACGTCGGTGACGTCGCGCACCGGGACCGCCCCGTCCGCGATGAGGTCGAGCGTGCCGGCCGACGCCGGTGAGGTGGGGTGGCCCGGCACAGCGAGCACCGGGCGGTCTCGGGCCAGCGCTTCGCCTGCGGTGAGCATCGAGCCTCCGGCCGATCGCGACTCCACCACCACGAGGGCATCGGCCAGCACCGTTGTCTTCGAACCGCAGTAGTTCTCTCCCCGGCTCGCCGACGGCGTGTTGTGCAGACGAGCTTGAGAGAGCGGCTGCGCAGATCAGGGAATGAAACGTTGCTCGACGCACCGGAGCACTCGGAACACCGAGCGAGGGTCACCCACTACTAGCGTTCGAGGATGCGCTTCACCGACGACGAGGTATCTATCGCCACTGGTGTCGGCGTTGAGGAACCAGCGTTCGCAGCGGTACGTGAGTCTTTCGAGTACCTCGTGGCTGAAACCCTTGCTGCTGGCACCGAGCGCACGAGAGAACGGATTCTCCTAAGCGTTCTGAACGAGATCGCCAGCACCGACTCCTAGCTACTGACATGACGGACTGGGAGTCGACCACCCACCGAACTCGCCTAGA
>JAOBWH010000199.1 GCA_025463265.1 Ilumatobacteraceae bacterium | reverse complement strand
GCTCGACCTTGATGACGTCGGCGCCCTGGTCGGCGAGGACCATCGTGGCCAGCGGACCGGTGAGGTTGGCGCTCAGTTCGAGGACGCGGAACCCCTGCAGCGGCCCCTCGACCTCGGCCACTAGAGGTAGACGTCGCCGCTGGTGGCGAGGGACCGCAGGGTCGCATCGCCCAGACGGCGAACGGCGCGAGCGGCCGCGTTGCGGTCGCCCTTGCGCAGGCCCCGGGCCAGGGCCGCGTGGGCCCGGGTGGCCTCGACCCGATCCTCGGTCCCGAGGAACACGGCCTGGCCGCTGGGAACGAGGGACAGGGTCCAGATGACCTGGGCGAAGAGGGTGAGCACGGGGTTGCCCGTCGCCTCACCGAGGAGGCGGGTGAACTCGGTCCGGGCCCGGGCGAACTGGGCCAGGTCGGCTTCGGCCTCGTCCGCGCTGGCGTGGCCCTCGAGGAAGGCGACCAGGTCCTTGGTCTCGGGACTGTCGTTGCGGTCGGCGGCCAGACGGGCCGACTCCTCGGCCGAGGCGAACAACGCCCGGGTGAGGTCGGTGAACGTCGTCCGGCGCGACCGCAGGTAGCTGGTCGCCGTCGTGACCACCCCGGCCTCGGTGGGCCGCCGGGCGAACAGGCCGCCATGCATGCCCCGCTTGGCCACCAGGAGCTGTTCGACCTCGAGGATGCGGGCCGCCTGGCGCAAGGTGGGCTTGCTGACGCCCAGGCGGACGAGGATCTCGTCCTCGGACCCGAGCCACTCGCCGTCCTCCTTGTCCAGGATCTCGACGCGCAGCTTGTCGACCGCGACCTTGACCGCGGAGTGGTGTTGCGGGGGGCTCGCCACCGGGGGTCGAGACTACGGCGCCGGCCGCCACACCGGCAGGTTGACCCCGTCGCTGAAGGGCTCGAAGTCGACCACGACGGGCATCCCACACACCAGCTCACCGATCTCGACGTCGAGCACCCGACCGTGCAACCGGACGTCCTCGCCCTTCACGCCGTCGACGGAGATGATGGCGATGTTGTACACGCCGAGCACATCGAGCTCGCGGGCGGCCGCCCGGGTCACCCAGGTGTAGGTGAAGACGGTGCCCGTCCCGGGGAGCACGTCCCAGTCGAGCTCGGTCGAGTGGCACGAGTAGCAGACAGGTGTCGGGGGCCAGCGGTGCACGCCGCACGCCCGGCACTGCTGGATCGCCAGCTGACGCTGCTCGGCCGCGAGCCAGTAGCCGGCCGTGGTGGGGTGCCATCCCGGAGGAGGCAGCAGGTTCAGGTCCATGGTGGTCTACCTCCCGAGCAGGATGGCGCCGGTGGGCGTCGGGGCAGCGGCACCCACGACGAGGGCGGTCTCCGTCGGCACCTGGTTGGGCGACGTGCCGCGGAGCTGGCGCACGGCCTCGAAGACGTGGGTCATGCCGTGGGTGTACGCCTCGGAGAGGTTGCCGCCGTGGGTGTTGACGGCGACCGGACCGTTGCCGAGCCGCAGGTTGCCATCGAGGGCGTAGCCCCCGGAGTCGCCGCGGGGACAGAAGCCGAAGTCCTCCAACGCCATGAGCACCATCGGCGTGAAGTGGTCGTAGATCAGGGCCACGTCGACGTCGGACGGGCCCATGCCTGCCGCGCGATAGACGTCAGCGGCCACCGTGGCATGGCCGCCAGAGGCGAACGCCTCCTCGGGCATCTGGGCGGCGATGGCCATGCCCGGGTACTCCTGGAAGCTGAGGTGGGTGCCGGGGAAGAACCCGCCGCCCCACCGGTAGCCCGAGCCCATGGCCGCCCCCTTGATGACCGCCGGCATCTGCTGGAGGTCGCGCGCCCGCTCGGTGGACATGACCAGGGCGCAGACGCCGAAGTCGGACTCCATGCAGAAGTCGACCCGCCGCAGCGGATCGGCGAGCATCGGGCTGTCCCGGTACTCCTCCGACGTCATCGGCGAGCGGAACCTCGCCTCGGGGTTGTTCATCGCCATCAGCCGGGACGCGGTGACCACCTCTTCGAAGGCCGCCTCGGTCGTGCCGTACAGGTGCATGTGGCGCCGGGTGGCGAGGGCGAAGCCGTGGCCGGGGCTCTGCAGCCCGTAGCCGGGAGGGCCACCCTTCTCGATGCGGGCGATCTCCTCGGCGGTGAAGCCGGCACCGAGCCGCTGCTGGTCCTGGATGAGGCTGCGGGTCACGGCCACGCAGGTGGCCTGGCCGGTGGCCACGGCCATCGCCGCGCTCAGGTAGGCGCCGACCATGCCGCCGCCGCCGCCGCCCCACGAGAGGGCGGTGTACTTCACCGACTTGACGCCGAGCGATGCCGCCAGGGTGCTGGGGTCGACGCCTTCGGTGGCGAAGGAGGTGAAGCCGTCGATGTCGCTGGGGTTCACGCCCGCGTCGGTGCAGGCCTTCAGCACCGCTTCGAGCACGATCGAGAGCCGACCCCGCTCGGCGTGCTCGCCACGGCGACCGAAGGGCGCGTGTCCGATGCCGACGATGGCGGCCTTGTCCGACAGCCAGCTGGTCACGCGGGCTGCTCGGCCGGGAGCTTCAGGCCGTAGACGCGGGCCGCGTTCTCGGAGAGGACCTTGCGGGCCAGCGAAGCCGGGAGATCGTGGAACATGTCCTGCACGACCTCCTTCGGGTTCTTGGCCGACGACGCCGGTCCGGGGGAGAGGCTCGTGGGGTGCGGGAAGTCGGTCTCGAACATGACGTTGTCGGGATAGAGGTCGAGGACCCGCTTCACCGACTCCCCCTCGAACCAGAACATCCCGTGGAACTGCCGGCGGAAGTAGGTGCTCGGCATCTCGCGGTCGGGATGGGCCTTCTGGGCGCCGGAGTTGAGCCACTGCCAGTCCATGGTCTCCACGAAGGACGGCACCCAGCCGAAGCCGCTCTCGACGGAGACGAAGTTGACGCCCGGGTAGCGGTCGGCGACGCCGGACATGATCACGTCGGCGATGGCCTCGGCGTTGTTGAGCAGGATCGTCGAGCTGTTCTTGGCGTAGTCCGAACGATCGAGGTCGCGCTTCATCACCCGGCGGAAGTCGGCCTCGTCGAAGTCGGCGAACCCGGTGTGGAAGTTGATCGACGAGCCGATGGACTCGACCGTCTTGAAGATCGGCTCCCAGTGGTCGTCGCTCAGGCGGGGCAGGTCGATCTTGGTGGGCTTGCCGATGAACAGCACGCCGTGGTGGCCCCGGTCGGCGCAGCGCTCGATCTCGGCTGCGGCCGCCTTCACGTCCCAGAGCGGCACCGCGGTGAGGAGCACGAAGCGGTCGGGGTCCACCGAGGCGAAGTCGGTGAGGAAGTCGTTGTAGGCGCGGATGCAGTCGAGGCG
>JAOBWH010000156.1 GCA_025463265.1 Ilumatobacteraceae bacterium | reverse complement strand
CTGGGCCATCGTCTTCGTCTTGTCGGCGAGTCCGCCCCCTTCGGCCGAAGCACAGTTCCTCGAACGGCTTCCGCTTCGTGCTGCGTTCGTTGACACGCCAACGGACCATCTCCTGATCGTTCGCTCGACGGGTGATCAACTTGAAGCACTCGGCGATGCCCTCAACGCCGTGCGGGCCGTCCATACAGAAGCCGAGGGAGCACTCGCATTTCGCCAGATCGACATGATCCCCCACGAGGAGGCATGCGATGAGGTGGAGCGCGGAGAACCGGTTTCGTTTGTGAGCATGACCGAGGCTGCCGAGAAGCTCGGGGTGACAAGGCAGCGCGCTGCTCAGCTGCTTCGTGACAAGAAGCTCCCGAAGCCTGACGCACTGCTCGGACGCCGGCCGCTCTGGAACGAGCACGCGTTCGATACCTTCGCCCAGTGCCGGCGATCGGCGCTCGAGGAGACTGAAGTCGGACACGCGCCGAACATCGCCCAGTGGTGGAGCGAATCCCGTAACGGGGCCTTGGCAGTTGCCAACGAGCTCGGCTGGTTCGGGAAGAGCAGCGACAGCGAGGACGCCAGTCCGAACCGATAGCGGTCCGTCAGAGGCGTCGGTCGGGGAGATTCGGAGTCAGGCCACTCGCCCTCGTTGCCAGCTACCTACCTATTCGTCGAAGATCCCGACTTCCCAAGCCCCACCCGGTTGGCGCCCACTTGCATCGGGGGTACAACCGAGGGATGCACGTCGTAGGGGTGTCGGGGAGCTTGCAGGCTCGGTCGAACACGGGCGCCGTGCTGGCTTCGGTGGCGGACCTGGTCACCTTGAGGGCCGATATCGGGGCGCCTCCCGGGGCGGCCGTCGCGACGGCGCCGACGTTCGAGGTGTTCGGCGGGATCGAGGAGCTGCCCCACTTCAATCCGGACCGTGACGTCGATCCGCCGCACCCGGCCGTCGGGGCGTGGCGCTCGGCGCTGGCGGCGGCGGACGCCGTCGTGATCGCCACGCCGGAGTACGCCCACGGCTACCCGGGTGCGCTGAAGGATGCGCTGGACTGGATCGTCGGGTCGGGCGAGCTGGTCGACACGCCGGTGCTGCTCGTGACCGCATCGGGCAGCGGCGGGGTCCGGGCCGCCCAGGCGCTCGGCCCGGTCATCGAGGTGATCGCCGGGCAGCTCGTCGGGCCCATCAGCATCTGGGGCGTCGCCCCCAAGGTGACCGACGGCCGCCTCACCGACCCGGACGACCTCGACGCCCTCGCCTCCGCCGTCGAGCTGCTGCTCTCGCTCGCCGCCGCTCCGAGCGTCTGACCGCAGGATCCAAGGCGCGGACGGAGCGGACGACACAGTGCGGGTCTGCGCTGCCCGTCCGATGAGCCCTTCGCTGTCATACCCCCTCGGCATCATGGTCCGACCACCGGGGGGATAGAACCGGAGGCAGTCATGGACCAGGTACCGATCCCCGATCAGATGGCGGAGCGCATCGCCGCGCTGCTGGACAAAGCGGAGTCCACGCCGTATCCCGAGGAGGCCGATGCCTTCATGGGGAAGGCGCAGGAGCTGATGGCCCGCCACGCCATCGACGAGGCGATGCTCGACGCCGCACGCGGCTCCCACGAGGAGATCGAGGTGGTGGAGCTCACCATCGCTCCTCCCTACGCATCGGCGAAGTCGATGCTGCTCAACTCGGTGGCATCGTCGAACCGGTGCCGGATGGTGGTCGCCAGCCGACCGAACGGGCGGGTGCTGTGCTCGCTCGTCGGCTTCGGGACGGACATCCGCCACACCCGCTCGCTCTATCTCTCGCTGTCCCACCAGGCGGTGCGGTTCATGCTCGCCGCACCGCTCCCGCCGGGCGACACCCCTCGTCGGTTCCGCCACTCCTTCCTGCTCGCCTACGCCCACCGCATCGGCGAACGGCTGGAGGAGGCCGACGCCCTGGCGCGAACCGAGGCGGAGAACGAACAACTGGCCCGGCCCGCCGGCCGATCCGTGTCGTTGGTGATGGCCAGCCGGGAAGCGAAGGTCGACCGTGCGCTCGCCGACGCCTTCCCTCGGCTGGGCACGAAGCGCGTCAGCAGCTCCAGCGGCGGCGGCCACGCCAGCGGCCGGGCGGCAGCTGATCGCTCGTCGCTCAACCGGCCCTCGGTCCGTGGAGGTGGACCGTCGCTGCCGAGCGGCTGATCAGGCCGGAAGGACGTCGGTCGGGTCGTCGAGGGTCCCGTCGTCGGCGAGCGCCCGGCGGCGGCCGCCAGCTCGGTGGAGGATCGCGCTGGTCGGGGTGATCACGAGCCACTCGCCGTCGTCAGACAGCCGGGCGGTGCCGTCCACCAGCAGGCTGTGCTTCGGGTGCTCGGCGGAGACCGGCCACAGCAACGTGGCCAACGGACGATCCTCGACGTTGATGGCGGTCCGACGGCCGGCCCCCACCACCAGCAGACCGTCGCGGAACGCCACCGCCACGGCCACGATGTGGGGCCGGGTGTCGCGCACGGTCACGAGGTAGGCGTCGGGACCGCGCTCGGCGACGACGCCGGCCAGGTCCTCGAGCTTCACGGTGATGCTCACCGCCGCAGGCTGGCACACCGTCCGCCCGCCCGTCGCCCGGCACGAGCGGCTGTCACACCCCTTCACTACGGTGCGGAGGTCCGCAAGGGCGCCCACCACGATCAACGGAGACATCCATGGAGATGACCAGCTACCAGCCCGGAACCCCGTCGTGGGTCGACATCGGCGTGCCGGACATGGATGCCGCCATGGCGTTCTACGGCGGCCTCTTCGGGTGGACCTTCACGGAGGGCTCCGCCGAGGCCGGCGGGTACCGCAACGCCCTGATCGGCGACAAGCGCATCGCCGGCTTCGGTCCGCAGATGAACCCCGGCCCGCCGTTCTGGTCGACCTACGTGGCCACGGCCAGCGCCGATGACACCGCCGCCAAGGTGGTGGCCGCCGGCGGCCAGGTCATCGTCGCGCCCATGGATGTGCTCGACGTGGGCCGCATGGCCGTGTTCACCGACGACACCGGCACGTTCTTCTCGTGCTGGCAGGCCGGCACGCACCCCGGCGCGGAACGGGTGAACGAGCCCGGCACCCTCTGCTGGAACGAGCTCAACACCCGCAACGCCGAGGAGGCCAAGGCCTTCTACGGCGCCGTGTTCGGCTGGACCTCGGAGACCAGCGAGTCGCCGATGATGACCTACACGCAGTGGTACGACGACGGCCGGATCCTCGGTGGCATGCTCCACATGGGCCCGCAGTTCCCGCCCCAGATCCCCAACAACTGGCTCGTGTACTTCGCCGTCGAGGACACCGACGCCGCCCTCGCCAAGGTCACCGAGCTGGGCGGCAGCGTGATGATGCCGCCCATGGACATCCCGACGGGCCGGTTCGCCGTCGTCGGCGACAACGCCGGCGCCCCGTTCGCGATCATCAAGCTCGCCACCGACGCAGGCTGACCGCACCGGAACCCCGCCGCTTCGTCAGAAGCGTCAGACCGTCAGACCGTCAGGCGCATGAAGACTCGGTCGGCGGGGTCGAGGCCGTGCCCGGCCTCGTCGGCTCGGACGGCGAGCAACCTCGGATCAGCCGCCACCTCGGCTTCGTCCACCACGGTCCAGCCGAGGTGGGCGTACAAGGGGGCGTTCCACTCGACGTGTCGGAAGGTGGCCAGGGTCAGCGACGACGCTCGCCCGCCCGCCCACGCCGCCACGACGTCGATCAGCGCACGGCCCACCCCGCAGCCAGACCACGACGGCAGCACCGAGATCTGCTCGAGGTGGGGCTGACCGTCGAGGTCGAGCGCGAGCGCGTAGCCCACCGGGCCCTCGAGGGCTTCGGCCACCCACACCCGGCCCTCGGCGAGGGCCGGGTCCAGCACCGACGGCGCGACCGACGGGTCGTGGTCAGCGACGAACTCGAGGCCGGGGACCGTGCGGAACCGCTCGCCGGCCGTCACCTCGATCCCGGCGAGCGACGCCACGTCGCTGGCCTCGGCGAGGCGGACCCGCACCTCAGGCCGCTCGCTCACCGGAGCACGCTCAACTGCGGGGGACGTCCTTCCACGGGCCGTCCTTGTCGGTGCGGGGCTCGCCCGGCAGGCCGAGGACGCGCTCGCCGATGATGTTCCGCTGGATCTCCGACGTGCCACCCTCGATCGAGTTGGCCCGGGCCCGCAGGAACATCTTGCGGCTCGACCCGGGCGGCCCGGTCAGCCCCAGGTTCTCCACCCGCTTGTCGATGTACTCGTAGCCCACGAGCCCGGCGGGACCCAGCAGGTCGACACAGAACTCGTACACGTCCATGTTCACCTGGGCGAACACCAGCTTGGCGATGGAGCCCTCCGGCCCCGGGTTGCCGGCCCGGCGGTTCTGCGACGCCCGGATGTTGGTGAGCCGCAGCACCTCGGAGCGGATCCACAGGCGCATGAGCTCGTCGCGGGCGACGGCGGACCGCTCCACGCCCGGCTCCTCGTTCCAGATGCGCACGGCCTCTGCGATGGCGCCCGACCCGCGAGCGGGCACGCCGCCGCCACCGCCGCCGATGGTGGTGCGCTCGTTCGAGAGGGTGGTCATGGCGACGCGCCAGCCCTCGCCCACATCACCGATCCGGTCCGAGTCCGGCACCCGGACCTCGGTCATGTACACCTCGTTGAACTCGGCCTCGCCGGTGATCTGGCGCAGCGGCCGGACCTCGACGCCGGGCGCGTGCATGTCGAGCGCGAAGTAGGTCATGCCCTTGTGCTTGGGCGCGTCGGGGTCCGTGCGGGCGACGAGCATGCCCCGGTCGGCGATGTGGGCGAGCGTGTTCCACACCTTCTGGCCGGTGATGACCCACTCGTCGCCGTCGCGCACGGCCTTGCACGCCAGCCCGGCGAGGTCGGACCCGGCGCCGGGCTCGCTGAAGAGCTGGCACCAGGCGTCCTCGCCGGTGAACATGCGCCGCAGCAGGCGGCCGCGCAGGGCGTCGTCGCCGTGGGTGACGACGGTGGGCCCGGCCATGGTGAGCCCGAAGAAGTGCCGGGAATCGGCGTTCTCGGCCCCGGCCCGGCGGATGGCGGCGTCGATGTCCTTCTGGTGGTTCGGTGCCAGGCCGAGCCCGCCCCAGCCCTCGGGGAAGTGCACCCACGCCAGGCCCAGGTCGTACTGCTGGCCGCGGAACTCCTCCATCGACACCGTCTTGGGGTCGACCGCGTCGAGCAGCTGCTCGATGCGCTCCTTGACGAGCTGGCCGGGATCGGTGGACATCGGTGCCTCCGGGGGATGAGGGCGAACGGACGGGAGACCGACCGTACCGGCTCCCCCCAGCGGCCGCTCGGGCGCCGACGTAGGTTGCACCGCATGCAAGACGACGTGACCGTGCACATCGACGCGCCGATCGCCGAGGTGTGGGCGCTCGTCAGCGACGTCACCCGCATCGGCGAGTTCAGCCCCGAGACGTTCGAGGCCGAGTGGCTCGACGGCGCCACCGGGCCCGAGGTCGGCGCTCGCTTCCGCGGCCACGTGAAGCGCAACGAGAAGGGCCCGATCTACTGGTCGACCTGCAAGGTGCTGGTCTGCGAGCCGGAGCGGGAGTTCGCCTTCGGCGTGATCATGAACGACGACGTCGTCAACACCTGGGGCTACCGGCTGGCCGAATCCGGCGGCGGCACCGACGTGACCGAGTTCTTCCAGCTCACGCCCAGCCTCCCGCTCAAGGTGTACTGGGCGCTCATGGGCTGGGCCCGCGGCAAGACCAACCGCGACGGCATGCGCCGCACCCTCGAAGCGATGAAGGCCGTGCTCGAAGCCACACCTTCCTGACCGACTGGCCCGTGGGGCCGGGATCTGTGCCTGATGGCACCGGGTTGGTTCTTTCATGCAACCGACCGGCGCCGTAGGGTGGCGCGATGGTTGACGCTCCTCCCTCCGACACGCTCCACGAGTTCGACGTCGCGACCACCTTGAAGCCCGGGACGGCCCCCGGCACCTACGACATCGACGTGGACGCCGGCTTCACGGTCGGGCCCAAGCCGAACGGCGGCTACCTCCTGGCGTGCGCCGCCCGGGCGGCCGGCGAGGCGCTCGCCGAGCAGGGCAGCACCCACCAGCACGCGCTGGCGGCCACGGCCCACTACCTCGGCGCCCCCGACCCCGGGCCGGCCACCATCGAGGTCGACATCCTCCGCCAGGGCCGCAGCGCCAGCCAGGTCCGCGCCACGCTCAGCCAGGGCGACGCTCGCTGCGTCGACGTCACCCTCACCATGGGCACGCTCCCCGAACCGGGCACCACGCCGCTCTGGTCGTCGGTGGCACCGTTCGAGGTGGCGCCCCGGGATCAGTGCGTCCGGGTCCCCGCCGAGCCGCCCGGCAACAAGTTCAAGGTGTCGATCATGGAGCGCTCGGACCTACGGCTCGACCCGTCGGTCCTCTCGTTCGCCGCCGGCACGCCCAGCGGCCGCGGCGAGCTGAAGGGCTGGATCTCCTTCGGCGACGACCGGCCCATCGACCCGCTCGCCCTGCTCTTCTTCCTCGACGCCCTGCCGCCCGCCACCTTCGAGATCTCCCTCTCCGGCTGGGTCCCCACCCTCTCGCTCACCACCTACCTGCGAGCCGTCCCCGCACCGGGGCCGCTGCAGGTCCGCATGTATGTGCAGCAGGTGAGTGGCGGACGGGCCGACGAGGTCTGCGAGCTCTGGGACTCCACCGGCACCCTCGTCGGCCAGGCCACCCAGCTCGCCGCCATCCGCTTCGACGACCCCGGCTCCATCGCCCCCTTCCCCGGCTGACGACCTCGCGCCCGGGTCAGCGGGCGAGCCACGCGTGGCGGGTCATGCGCCAGACGAGGTCGACGCCGGTGTCGGCCGGGGCCTGCGGGGTGCGGGGCTCCTTCGACCTCCCGATGAGGTGGAACCCGAGCTGCTCGGGGATGCGGCGGCTGCGGACGTTGGTCAGGTCGTGGTGGATCTCGACCCGGTCGATCCCGGGCACCGTGAACGCCAGCGACGTCAGGCCCGACGATGCTCGGCGGGCGATGCCCTTGCCGAGGTGGTCGACGTGGACCCAGTACCCGATCTCCAGCCCGCCCTCGCCGATCCGCCGGTGCAGACCGGAGCTGCCCACCGGCACCCCGTCCTCGAAGACGCCGAGCATCACGTCCCCGCCGGCGCTCCAGACCTCGTCCCAACCGCGCTGGAGGGCGCGTCGGGCCTCGATCGTCAGCGGCTCGTGCTCGATCCACGGCATGTACGGCCGGAGGTGCTCGATGTTGGCGGCAACCAGGTCGCCGACGAGCGCCGCGTCCGCCTCGGTCCACCGACGCAGGACGAGGCCGTCGTGCTCGAGGTGCTCGGGGAGCGGCTCCATCCCCCAAGTGTGACCGGGCCGGTCTGGGGCGACCCAGGACGTTCCGATCCGCCGGCGCGCCGGACGGGCGCACGGCCTTCGCTCGTCGGGAAGGGGGCCGGTACCGTGGTGGTGCAGACGAGGCACACCGCCGAAGGCCCAGGAGGCCCGCCATGACCGCGACCGACGCCCGCCCCGAGAGCGCCGAGGCGCCCACCAACGGCTCGTTGCGCCCCGGGCGCATGGAGACCGATCGCCTCGCGACCCGCATCAACGTGGGTCCCGGACGGGAGCTGCGCGACGTGATCTCGCCGCTGAACGGCCAGGTCATCGGCCAGGTGCCGATCGGCACCGCCGACGACGTCGCCGCCGCCGTCACCGAGTGCCGCCGGGTGCAGAAGCGCTGGGCCGCCACCCCCGCCCGGGAGCGGGCCAAGGTGCTGCTCCGCTACCACGACCTCATCCTGGAGAAACAGGACGAGATGCTGGACCTCATCCAGGCCGAGAACGGCAAGGCCCGGGTCTGGGCGTTCGAGGAGATCATGGACCAGGCCGTCACGGCCCGGTACTACGCCCGCACCGCCAACCGCACGCTCAAGCCCAAGCAGCGCCTCACCGCGCTCCCCGGTCTCGTCACCGCACGCGAGCACCACGTGCCCAAGGGCGTCGTCGGCGTGATCTCGCCCTGGAACTACCCGCTCGTGCTGGCCGTGTCCGACGCCCTCGCCGCACTCGTCGCCGGCAACGGCATCGTGATCAAGCCGGACTCCCAGACCCCGTTCACGGCCATCCGTGCGTTCGAGCTGCTCGAGGAGGCCGGCCTGCCCGAGGGCCTGGTGCAGATCGTGACCGGCCCCGGCACCCAGGTCGGCACCGCCATCATCGCGTCCACCGACTACGTCATGTTCACCGGGTCCACCGAGACCGGCCGCACGGTCGGTGGTCAGGCGGGTGAGCGCCTCATCGGCTTCTCGGCCGAGCTCGGCGGCAAGAACGCCATGATCATCACCGCCGACGTCGACATCGACCGCGCCGTCGAGGGTGCCACCGTCGGCTGCTTCGCCAACACCGGTCAGCTCTGCATCTCGATCGAGCGCATCTACGTCGACCAGTCGATCGCCTCGACGTTCACCGACCGGTTCGCCCAGCGCGTCTCGGACCTGAAGCTCGGCGCCGAGCAGTCGTACGGCGCCGAGGTCGGCGCCCTCGCCTCGGCCGCCCAGCTCGAGAAGATGACCGAGCACGTCGACGACGCCGTCGCCAAGGGAGCCCGCGTGGTGGCCGGCGGCACGGCCCGCCCCGAGGTCGGGCCGTTCTTCTACGAGCCGACGATCCTCGCCGAGATCACCCCGGAGATGGACGTGCACCGCGAGGAGACGTTCGGCCCCCTCGTGTCGATCTACCCGTTCACCAACGTCGACGACGCCATCGAGGCCGTCAACGACACCGAGTACGGACTGAACTCCAGCGTCTACTGCGGCGACACCACCAAGGGCCGCAAGATCGGCGAGCAGCTGATGTCGGGCACCGTCAACATCAACGACGGGTACTCGTCGGGCTGGGCCAGCCTCGATGCGCCGATGGGCGGCATGAAGGCCTCCGGCGTCGGTCGTCGCCACGGCAAGGAGGGCCTGCTCAAGTACACGGAGTCGCAGACCGTCGCCGTGCGGTCGGCACTCGCCGAGAAGCTCCAGACGCCGGGCACCGACGGCGAGGGCTACGCCAAGCGCTTCACCGCCCTCCTCAAGGTGGCCAAGCACCTCCCGCGGTGACCACGCCAGCGGCTCCGTCGCCCGCCCCGACACCGTCACCGGAGTTCACCCCGACCCACAAGAGCGGGGAGCTCGACCGCCGAACCATCTGGATCAGCGCGGCCGTGCTGTTCGGCGTGCTGGTCATCGGCATCGGGGCGATGGCGCTCTTCGCCGACCCGGGCAACGAGCCCGCCCCCAGCGACGGCAAACCGCACATCATCGAACGGCCCAACTCCGGGACGGAGCCCACCAACCCCGGCGATCGCGGCGGGTGGGAGCAGCTGGCGGTGCTCGGCGGGATCATCGTCGTCCTCGGCGGCATCGCGTTCGTCGCGTTCAAGGGCGGCTCGCAGGCCAAGGCCAACCGCGAGCGGTGGAAGGCGGCCGGCGAGTCCGGCCACGACGGCGCCCTGGACCCCTGACGCCGCCCGTTCCCCGACCCGGGTCGGCGCGCCAGACTCTCTCCATGGATGCAGGCGAGGTCATCGAACGGCTCGGGTTGGTGCCGCACCCCGAGGGCGGGTGGTACCGGGAGACGTGGCGGGACCTGCCGGCCGACGGCGGGCGCGGCGTGGGCAGCGCCATCTACTTCCTGCTCGACGGCCACGAGCACTCGCACTGGCACCGGGTCGACGCCGCCGAGGCGTGGCACCACTACGCCGGTGCGCCGCTCGAGCTCGCCATCGTCGAAGACGACGACCACGTGGTGCTGACCCTCGGGCCCGACCTCGCCGGTGGCCAGGAACCGCAGGCCGTGGTCCCGGCTCGGGCCTGGCAGGCCGCTCGCCCGCTCGGCGGGTGGTCGCTCGTCGGCTGCACCGTGAGCCCCGCGTTCGACTTCTCCGGCTTCGAGCTCGCCCCTGAGGGCTGGTCGCCCCCCGGCTGGGACCAGCCCGGCTGGTAGCGCCCGTCAGGTCAGGAGGCTGGCGAGCGCCCACACGGCTGCGATGCCGCCGAGGACGGCCATGGCGATGGAGCGGCCCACGGGGGCGCGTTCGAGGTCGTCGTCGCCGCGGTGCTTCGTCGGCGGCTTGATGATGGCGGCGAGGTTGCCGGCCAGGAGTGCGCCGCCCATGGCGAGCACCAGGAAGGGCAGCAGGTCGTCACCCAGGAAGGCACCGGAGTCGCTGGCGGCGAGCAGGCTGAGCACGCCGTGCAGGGTACTGCTCGGCTTCCGTGTGACGCTGCTCACTCTGAGCATTTGTCCGAACACGAAGCGTGAAAATCTGCTCAAGTTCACCCGTACCAGGGCCGATGGATGACATGCCGGTGGAACATCGCCCCCACCGGCCAAACGGGGTACGGGGGCGGAAGCCACACTCCCTCCCTCCATCACGCATTGCACGGTGTGCTTGTCCAGGGCACACAGCACTGTGGTGGCTTCCGCTCCACCCCCAGACACACGGGCAGTGCCTGCCCGCCGCCTCCCTCCCACCGGGAGGCGGCGGCGCGTCTGGGGTCCCGTCGCTGCACGGGACGGCGTCGGGAACCGCCCTACGCTGGGCGGCCCGACCGACCACCCGAGGTCCCGTGACCACCCCCACCGCCGACGCCCCGGCCCCGCCACCCCCGCCCGACGCGCCCGACACGTCCGACGCGCCCGGGCCCGCCGTCGCTCCGGTCCGACCGGCAGCGCACGGCGTGGTGTCGGCCACCGCGCTCATCGCCACCCTCGGGGTCGTGGTGGCCCTGATCGGGCTGGGCCTGATGCTGCGCACCGTCTCGACGCCCACCCAGGACTGCGGCACGTCGATCGCGTTCCTGCTCCAGGGCCGGGTGAACGTCTTCGTCAGCGTCGACGACCCGCCCGAGGGGATCACCAAGGCCGAGGCGGAGGCCAACAACGCCACCCCGTGCCGGGAGCGGGTCGCCGACCAGGTGAAGCCGGCGGCGCTGCTGTTCGGCGCCGGGCTGGTCGCCGCGGTGGGTGCTGCGGCGGTCGAGATGGCCGTCCGCGGTGCGGGGTGGCTCAAGCGCCGGAGGGCCCGGCGGGCCCGCACCGAAGCGCCCCCCGGGCCGTAGCCGCAGCCGGCTCGCAGGCAGGACTACGCCGGCTCGGTCTCCGGTGCCACCTCGGTCGCTGAGGTCGCCTCGCCGCGCGCCGCCCGCCAGCGCGCTTCGGCCTCGCCGAGCGGGGTCGACGGCTCGCCGTGGATCCACGGCCAGATCTCCTCGGCGATGCGGCGCCAGTTCGCGGTGGCCTCCAGCTGACCGAGGATGGCGTACAGGCCGAGGTTGATCCGCTGGATGATCACCATCGACTTCGGCACGTTGGCCGCCCGCATGATCTCGCCGTGCTCGCCCGAGGTGTCGAAGAAGCGGCGGACCGTCTCGCTCGCGTACTCCTCGGTCATGGTCAGCTCGCCGTCGTCGCGGACGAACTCGTAGAAGTGGCCGAAGTACTCGCCGATGGCCTCGTCGGTGAACGCCGGGTTCGGAGCGAGCAGACCCACCTCCTCCACGATGCGCCGGAACTCGGCGATGTCCTCGTCGATCACCATGGCGTCGATCATGTCGGCGAAGGGCTGGAGCTCGCCGGCGGTGAACCGCTTCACCAGGCCGAAGTCGAGGAACGTCACCCGGCCGCCCGGCTCGAAGAGGTAGTTGCCCGGGGGGGGGTCGCCGTTGAAGGCC
The DNA here is from genome assembly GCA_025463265.1 of Ilumatobacteraceae bacterium. Lineage (GTDB taxonomy): Bacteria > Actinomycetota > Acidimicrobiia > Acidimicrobiales > Iamiaceae > Aquihabitans. The sequence goes on along the minus strand of JAOBWH010000156.1, from coordinate 2,851 downwards.
GACAACCGGTAGAGGCTGCCGAACACGAAGCGGTAGATGGTCTCCGCCGCAAGGTTCTTCTCCTCCTGCGACCAGGTCAGCAGCTCGGCGAAGCGGACGCCGGGAGCCAGCTCGGTGGTGAGGACCCGCCCGGCGCTCAGCTCGTCGACCACGGCGGGCACGTGGATGTGGGGGTGGCCCTCGTAGGCGGCGGCGAACAACCGCTGGTTCTCGGCCTCGAGGCGGTAGTCGAGCTCTTCGATGATCCGGTCGCGCAGCTCCTCGACGAGCGGCTCCGGGTCCAGGCCCGGGAACAGGAAGGTCATCGCCGTGAACAGCATCCCGGCGTTGTCGAGGTCGCCCTTGATGGCGGTGTCGACACCCGGGTACTGCACCTTCACCGCGACCGCTCGGCCGTCGTGGGTCATCGCCCGGTGGACCTGGCCGATCGAGGCGGCGGCGATGGGGACCGGGTCCCACTCGGCGAAGAGCACATCGGGGCCCGAGCCCAGCTCCTCCGTGACGACCTGGGCGGCCAGCTCCGGCGCCATCGGCGGTGCGTCCTGCTGGAGCTCGGCCAGGGCGTCGCGGACCGTCTCGGGCATGCCCTGGTCGAGGTAGCTGGCCATCTGGCCGAGCTTCATCATGGCGCCCTTCATGTTGCCGAGCGCCTCGGCGACGGCCTCGGCCGTCTTGAGCTGGCGGGCCTGGTCGAGCTCCTCGCGACGCGCGGCGTCGGCGAAGACCCCGCGCGCCTGGTCGAGGGCCCAGCCCCCGCCCAGCTTGGTGGCGGTGCCGGCGATCAACGCCGATCGCTGGAACCGCCCGGTGGCCCCGATGGGTCCCGGCCCGGCTGCGTCGTCGCCTCGCCGCCGGTACCAGACCACGCCGCCGGCGGCGGCCGCCGCCCCGACGGCGAGGATCGTGCGGGTCCGGGGCGTCGCCATCTCCTCGACGCTACCGAAGGGCCTTCCTCGGACCCGCACCCGCCCCGGGCCGCGCAGGGGCCCACCCCGGTCAGGCGGGGGCGTTGCCCGGGATCTCGACGCCCTCCACGAGGGCGACCTCGTCGGCGCCCTCCTCGAGGAGGAACCTCCAGATCAGCGCGCCGATGACGGCGCCGAGGATCGGTGCTACCCAGAACAGCCAGAGCTGCGGGATGTAGTCGCCGCCGGCGAAGATCGCCTGGCTGGTGGAGCGGGCCGGGTTCACGCTGGTGTTGGTGATCGGGATCGAGATCAGGTGGATCAGGGTGAGGGCCAGGCCGATGGCCAGCCCGCCGAAGCCGGCGGCCGCCCGCTTGGCGGTGGCACCGAGGATCACCAGCAGGAAGAAGGCCGTGAGCACGGTCTCGGCCAGGAACGCCGACGCCATGTTGTAGCCGTTCGGGCTGAGGTCCCCGTAGCCGTTGGCGGCGAACGCACCCGGCGCCGTGTTGACGATGTCGAACTGGTCGTTGCCCTTGGCGATCACGTACAGGACCCCCGCTGCGATGATGCCGCCGATGACCTGGGCGAGGATGTAGGGGGCGGCGTCCTTCTTGTCGAAGCGGCCCGACACGAGGGCGCCGATCGTCACCGCCGGGTTGAAGTGGCCGCCCGAGATGTGACCGACCGCGTAGGCCATGGTCAAGACAGTCAGGCCGAAGGCGAACGAGACCCCGATGAACCCGATGCCCAGGTTCGTCTCGTTCCCGCCGCTGTCGGTGATGGATGCGGCGAAGATCGCCGACCCGCAGCCACCGAGGACCAGCCAGAACGTGCCGAACACCTCGGCCAGCAATCTCCGTTGCATGGTCATGGAACTACCTCCAGGTTCGAGGGACCCACCAGGTCCTGAGACCGCCACCACGCAGGTTCGGTGACGATGACCCGGTGCGAGCCTTCCACCGCCATGCGGGTGGAAGCGCGATGGTTCCCCCGCACAGGGGACCTCAGGTGACCGCAGGCCGCCGGGTGATCGCCCGGCGGGCGTCAGGTCCGGCGGCGAGGCCGCGACGACGGCCGGGCGGCGGCCGGGTCGGCCGGCCAGTCGTGCTTGGGGTACCGGCCCGCCATCTCCTTGCGGACCTCTCGCCACGTCCCCTGCCAGAAGCCCGGGAGGTCCGCCGTCACCTGCACCGGGCGGCGGGCCGGCGACAGCAGCTCCACCACGACGGGCACCGATCCGCCGGCCACCGTGGGGTGCACGGTCAGCCCGTAGAGGTCCTGGACCCGGGCCGACGCCCGCGGGGTCCCGTCGTCGTAGGCGATGGCGATGGTCCGGCCGTCGGCGGCGGTGAACGAGGTGGGCGCGAGCCGCTCGACCGCTTGGCGGGCGGCGTGGTCGAGGCCGGAGCGCAGCGCGGTGGTGAGGTCGACGCGCTCGAGATCGCGACGACCGACCGCGCCCGGCAGCAGGGGCCCCAGCCAGTCGTCGAGGGTGGCGAGCAGCGCGGCGTCGGACACATCGGGCCAGGCCGCCGGGTCGGTGCGGTGGAGGAACGCGAGCCGACCTTGGAGCGAGCGGGCCGAGGGAGTCCACCGCAGCACGGTGCCGTCGGTGGCCCGGACCCGCTCGACCAGGGCCGCCGTGGTCGCCGCCCCAGGGGCGGCCGGCCCGTCGCTGGCCTCGAGGACCAGCGCGCCCGCCCGGACCTCGCGACGGGCTCGGAGATCGTCACGCTGCTCGTCCCAGTGCAGCACCGAGGTCTCGGTCCGGTCCGCACCCACCACCGTGCGGACGTCGGCCTCGCTCAGCTCCGCCGCCAGGGCGATGCGCGCGCCCCGGGGGCCGTCCTCCACGAGCGCGACGGCGAGGAAGGCGGAGCCCGCCAGCGGGTCGGTCGGCGCCAGCCGCCCGCCCCCGCCGCCGCGGAGGCGGAACCCGCTGC
>JAOBWH010000149.1 GCA_025463265.1 Ilumatobacteraceae bacterium | reverse complement strand
ACGGCGGGCTGGCCCCAGGAGCTGTGCGGGGCCGGCTGGACGGCGGGCGGCGGCGCGGTGGGGCGGAGTGCGGCGGTGTGGTCCTGCGACGGTGCCACCCGAGGAGCGGGCACGGTGGCCAGCACCCGGGCGAGCACGTCGTTCACCGTGATGTCGCGTGCGAGGGCCTCGTAGGACAGCACCATCCGGTGGCGGAAGATGTCCGGAGCGACGTCGTAGATGTCCTGGGGCAGCACGTAGGCCCGGCCTCGGAGCAGCGCGAGGGCCCGGCCGGCGGCGACGAGCCCGAGGCTGGCTCGGGGGCTGGCGCCGTACTGCAGGAACTCCCGCAGATCTGCCATGCCGAAGCGCTCGGGCTCCCGCGTGGCGAACACCAGGTTCACGGCGTAGTCGACGACCTCGCGGGCGACGAAGATCTGGTCCGCCTCGTCCTGGAGCACCGCCAGGGCGTCGATCGAAAGGGACTCCTTCGGCTCGGGCGGCTTCACGCCCATGCGCTGGACGATCTCCACCTCCTCCGAAGGCGTCGGGTAATCGACGACGATCTTCATCAGGAACCGGTCGCGCTGGGCCTCGGGCAGCGGGTAGACGCCTTCCTGCTCGATCGGGTTCTGGGTGGCCAGAACCAGGAACGGCTGAGGGACCGGGTACGTCTTGCCGCCGATGGACACCTGGTGCTCGGCCATGACCTCGAGGAGGGCGGACTGGACCTTGGCGGGCGCACGGTTGATCTCGTCGGCCAGGACGAAGTTGGCGAACACCGGGCCGAGCTCCACGTCGAAGGACTCCGAGCTGGACCGGTAGATCCGGGTGCCCATCACATCGGCGGGCAGCAGGTCGGGGGTGAACTGGATGCGGGTGAACGAGCCGCCGACGACGCGGGCGATGGTCTCGGCGGCGAGCGTCTTCGCCAGGCCCGGCACGCCCTCGAGCAGCGCGTGGCCGCGGGCGAGCAGGCAGATGAGCAGCCGCTCGACCGTCCGGTCCTGTCCCACGATGACCTTCTTGACCTCGAACAGGGTCTGTTCGAGGCGCTCGGCAGCCAGCGCCGGGTTCTGGGCGCCCATCGGCTGGTCGGTCATGACGTGCTCCTCTGCAGGTGACGTGGGCGGCCAGCCAAGCAGGCCGCGTCGAAGGACAGCGTAAAGCCCTGTCGGCCGCTTCTGGCCCCGCGGCAGGGTTCCGGGGCTGGTGACGGGGTTTCGGCGAGGTTTCCTCCCCGACCAGTACGTTTCCCGCCGTGCGCATCCTGGTGGTGGAAGACGAGAACGAGCTGGCCGAGGCCGTGGCAACGGGGCTCCGGCGGGAGGGCTACGCGGTCGACGTCGCCAACGACGTGTCCGGTGCCATCGATCGCCTGGTGGTCGCGTCCTACGACCTCGTCACCCTCGACCTCAACCTCCCGGACGGCGACGGGCTGGAACTGGCCCGCCGCATCCGTGAGGACCCGGCCTTCACGCCGCTCGACGACGCGGCCGCGCCGCGGATCTTGATGCTGACGGCGCGCGACGGGGTGGGCGAGCGCGTCGTCGGGCTCGACCAGGGCGCCGACGACTACCTGGTGAAGCCGTTCGCCTTCTCGGAGCTGTCGGCACGGGTGCGGAGCCTCCTACGCCGCGACGCCGGCCGGTCCGGTGCGGTCCTCCACGTCGGCGAGCTCGAGCTGGACACCGCCCGCTTCGAGGCCACCCGGCGCGGCACGCTGCTGGATCTCACCGCCAAGGAGTTCGCCCTCCTGCGCTACTTCATGAGCCACAGCGGTGAGGTGCTCAGCCAGGAGCGGTTGCTGGAGCACGTGTGGGACGAGAACGCCGATCCGCTCACCAACACCGTCCGGGTGACCGTCGGGACCCTCCGCCGCAAGCTCACCCGAGACGATGACGCCGAGGCGCCCATCGAGACCGTGATCGGCGCCGGCTACCGGCTGCGGCCCGATCTCCTGGCCCCGGCCGCCGATGCGTGACGACCTCGGCGCGGTGCCGCCGAGCGTCGGCTCCGTGCCGAACCCGGCGGCCGAGCGGCCCGGGCAGCGCGCCGTCGAATCGTCCGGGCCGGACGACCCCGCGGAGGAGATGCCGCTGTCGATGCCGGCGCGCGGTGCGCTGAGGGTCGCGGCCTGGCTCCCGGACTGGGCGGGCTCGATCCGCTTCCGGCTCACCGCGATCTACTCGTTGCTCCTGTTCGGCGTGGCGGCCTTCATGCTCGCGGGTATGTACGGCTTCCTCGCCAGTCGCCTGCACGAGGAGAACGTCTACCGTACCTATCGCGTCACGACCTTCGAGCAGGTGCCCGGAGGGGTGCTCGTCACGCCTCGCGAGGTGCAGGCCAGCTACCGGTCGGTGGAGGCGCTCGCCAACGAACGGGCCCTCTCGCTGCTGCGGGGGTACTCGCTGTGCGCGCTGGTCGTGATGTTCTTCTTGAGCCTGGTGATCGGCTGGATCGTGGCCGGCAGAGTGCTGGCTCCCATCGGGCGCATCACCGGGGTGGCCCGGGAGATCCAGGCCACGGACCTCTCGCGCCGCATCGCGCTGCGCGGCCCGCCGGACGAGCTCAAGGAGCTTGCCGACACCTTCGACGCCATGCTCACCCGCCTCGACGACGCGTTCGCCGGGCAGCAGCGGTTCATCCAGGAGGCGTCGCACGAGCTGCGGAACCCGTTGGCGGTCATCCGCACCAACCTCGATGTCGCCCTGTCGGACCCCGACCCGGACCCAGCTGAGCTGCGGCGCGTCGCGGAGCTGGTGGGCTCGTCGGCCATGCGCATGTCGCGACTCGTCGATGACCTGCTCGTGTACGCCCGGCTCGGCGCCCCGGCGCGAGAACAGGCGCCGGTGGAGCTCGGCGACCTCGTGGTCGACGCCGTCGACGAGTTCCAGGCGGTTGCGGCCTCGCGCCACATCGAGCTGATCATGGAGCTGGCTCCGAGCTGCGTGGTCGACGGCGATGCGCTCGCTCTCCGCCAGGGCGTGGCCAACCTGCTCCACAACGCCGTGCGACTCGCCCCGGAGCGCAGCCGGATCTGGTTGGCCACGGGGACCGAGGGCGACGCTGCGTGGGTCACGGTCACCGACGAGGGCCCGGGCATCGCCGAGGAGGACCGGGCGAAGGTGTTCCAGCGCTTCTGGCGGGGAGACCAGAAGGCAGCTCGAGCCGAGGGGCGCAGCGGACTGGGCCTGGCGATCGTCGCCCAGATCATGGCCGACCACGGCGGCAACGCCACCGTCGCCGCAGCCCCGACCGGCGGCTCGATCTTCACCCTGTGGCTGCCTCGCTCGGGGACCGGTGCGGTGATCGACCCGGCCGCCGTGCTCACCTCGGTGCCGGGCGGTTCCCAGGAACCTGCCAGCTGATGCTTACCGGGCCTTTCGGGGGCCGTCCGTAGGTTCCGTCGGCGAAAGGCAGGTCTGATGTCCCCCGAACCAACCCCCCGTCCGAGTCCCTGGGCCCCGCCCGCAACCCCCAGCGCTCCCGCCTCGGGGGCCACGTACCCGCCGCACGCGGCCACCCAGCCCGTCGCCGCCCACGAGCCGCCGAGGTACGCGCCGCAGACCTTTGCGCCGCAGACCTACGCACCCCCGACCTCCCCGCCGCGCACCTCGTACCCGAGTGCCGGCGCCCCGCCGGTCGCCGGCGGCGGCCAGCCTCCCTCTTGGCCGCCCGTCGGTCCGACCGGCGGGGCG
>JAOBWH010000139.1 GCA_025463265.1 Ilumatobacteraceae bacterium | reverse complement strand
GTGAACGGCTTGGGCACGAAGCCGCCCAGCGAGACCGTCACGGACGGGTTCTTGTGGTACTCCCGCCCGATGGCCACGCAGTTGCGGGCCAGGGTGGCGATCCCGAGCGTGTCCTCGTCGGTCGCGGTGGGGAGCCCGGTGAGGAAGTACAGCTTCATGCGCCGCCAGCCCTGCGAGTCGGCCGACCGCACCGCGGCGTAGAGGTCCTCTTCGGTGATGAGCTTGTTGATGACCTGGCGCATCCGCCACGTGCCCGCCTCGGGGGCGAAGGTCAGGCCGGTCCGGCGGGCCTTCTGGATCTCGCCGGCGATGCCGACGGTGAAGGCATCGACGCGCAGCGACGGCAGCGACACCGAGACCTGCCCACCGCAGGCGGGGTCGTTGACGGTGTCGCGGACGACCTGGTCGATGCCCGAGAAGTCGGCGGTGGACAGCGACGTGAGGGCGACCTCGTCGTAGCCGGTCCGCTTGAGACCCTCGGACACCATGGTCCGCACCTGATCGGCCGGGCGCTCCCGGACGGGGCGGGTGATCATGCCGGCCTGGCAGAACCGGCAGCCCCGGGTGCAGCCCCGGAAGACCTCGACGTTGAGCCGGTCGTGGACCACCTCGGTGAGCGGCACCAGCTGGGCCTTGGGGTACGGCCACTCCCCCAGGTCCGCGATGGTCCGCTTCTCCACGGTGGCGGGGGCCGCCGGGTCGTTGGGGACGATCTCGACCAGCATGCCATCGTTGAACACGGCGTCGTAGAGCCGGGGCACGTACACGCCTTCGATCCCGGCGAGGCTCCGCAGGATGTCCATGCGGTCCTGCTTGCCGTCGACCTTCCAGGCGGCGATCGCTGCGGAGATGTCGCCGACCACCTCCTCGCCGTCGCCGAGGACCACGAAGTCCAAGAAGTCCGCGATGGGTTCGGGGTTGTAGGTGCAGTGACCGCCGGCGCCGATGAGCAGGTCGTCGGCCGAGCGGTCTGCTGCGTGGACCGGGCAGCCGGCCAGGTCGATCATGTTGACCAGGTTCGTGTAGGTCAGCTCGGCCGAGAGGTTGAAGGCGAGGATGTCGAAGTCGCTCGCGGCGCGGTGCGTGTCCACCGAGAAGAGCGGCAGGCCGGTGGCCCGCATGAGCTCCTCGAGGTCCGCCCACGGGGCGTAGGTGCGCTCGGCGGCGGCGTCGGGACGCTCGTTGAGGATCTCGGCGAGGATCTGCAGCCCCTGGTTGGGCAGCCCGATCTCGTAGGTGTCCGGGTACGCCAGCAGCCAGCTGGCCGCGCCGGCGTGGTGGTCCGGGGTGTACACCCCGTCCTCGCACCCGATGTAGCGAGCCGGCTTCTGCACCTTGGCGAGCAACGGCTCCAGCTGGGTCCAGACAGTCATGACGTCGGGATTCTACCTAGGTGGGCGCCCCGACCGGGCATCCCGCCACGCAGCGCGCTAGCTGAACCGGCGCATGTGGACCGAGAGGACCAGTCCCATGCTCAGGAACATGGTCAAGAGCGCGGAGCCGCCGTAGGAGACGAACGGCAGGGGGATGCCGGTGATGGGCATGATGCCCATGGTCATCCCGACGTTCTCGAACACCTGCACCACGAGCATCACCATGATCCCCGTGCACAGCAGGGTGCCGAACTCGTCTCGGGCGAGCTGGGCGGCCCGCCACACGCGCCACACGATGGTGCCCATCAGCGCCAGGAGGGCGCCGGAGCCGACGAAGCCCAGCTGCTCCCCCACGGCCGAGAAGATGAAGTCGGTGCGCTGCTCGGGGACGATCTCGCCGTTGGTCTGCGACCCCTCGAAGAGCCCCTGGCCCCACATGCCGCCAGCGCCGATGGCGATCTTCGACTGCTCGAGGTTGTAGCGGGACTCCCGGTCGATCTTGGTGACGGCGGTGTCGTCCTGGCGCACGTAGGTGGTGAGCCGGGCGACCTGGTACTCCTTCAGCACGCCGGAGGTCAGCACCAGCGTGGAGCCGAGGATGGCCGCCAGGGCCAGACCGCCCAGGATCCGGCCCCGCACCCCGACCACGGCGAGCAGGGCGAAGGCGACGGCGACCGAGACCAGGGTGGTGCCGAGGTCCGGCTGGAGCATCACGAAGAACATCGGGGCGCCGCAGACGCCGAGCAGCATCAGCACCCGGGAGTTGTCGAGGTCGCCGCGGAACTGCGAGGCCAGGCCGGCGAAGCCGATGATCATGGCCAGCTTCGCCAGCTCGGAGGGCTGCAGCTGGAAGCCGGGCAGCTGGAACCAGCCCTGGGTGCCCTTCGTGCGCGAGCCGATGCCGGGGACCAGCACCATCACCAGCATGAAGATGCTCAGGCCGTAGATGAACGGCCAGAAGTCCTTCAGCTTGCGGTAGTCGAACAGGGCGGTGGCGGCCATGATCGCCGTGCCGAGGACGATGAACACCAGGACCCGCTTGAGGTACCCGGCGTCGTACGGCGGCTCGGACCCGCGGGTGATGCTGTAGACCATCACCGCACCGAACAGGCTCACGCCGATCACGCAGGCCACCAGCACCAGGTCGATGTGGCGGAACGGCGAGGCGTTGTTGGTCCGGAAGTTGGCCATGGGCCGGTGGACGCGGTGGCGGTTCGGGGATCGGGTGGACCCGTAGGTGGTGGCCATCAGTCGGACCCGCTCCCGACGACGCCGGACTGGTCGGCCGCCTCTTCGGCGTCGATCTGGCCGCCTTCGGGGATCGTGAACCGGGCGATCGACCCGTCGGCGATGGGCTCGAGCACCATCCGCACGGCCGGAGCGGCGGCCCCGGCGCCCGAGCCCGAGTACTCGAGCATCGCCGAGGCGACCCAGCTCGACGGACCGCCGTCGGTGAAGGCCACGAACACCGAGTTGTCCGGCTTCTTGCGACCGTTCTTGAACTCACCGGTCTGGGCCGTTCCGGTCTTGCCGGCCAGGGGCATGGCGTCGAACGGGAAACCCTGGAACGTGGAGACCGCAGTGCCACCCGCGTTCCCGGAGCTCGGATCCACCACACCCCGGAAGCCGGTGATGAACGCCTCGCGGTTGGGTCCCCAGTCGATCGTGCGGATCACCTTGGGCTCGTACCTCCGGTGGATCTGATCGGGCTGGCCGGCGACCGTGATCTTCTCGAGGACGCTCGGCTGGAAGAGCGTCCCCCCGTTGGCCAGCGCGGCGTAGGCGTTGGCGGTCTGGAGCGGCGTGACGGTCAGCTTCTGGCCGATGGCCATGTCCGCGCTGTAGCCGGTGTTCCAGCGTCCGGCCTGCTTCGCCAGGTCCTTGTCGTTGTCGTAGTAGGCCGGGTCCTTGTCGTACAGCGCCATGGCGAGCTCCATCTCGCCCTGGGGCGTCGGCATCTGGCCGGCCGACTCCACGGGCAGGTCGATCCCGGTCTTCTCGCCGTAGCCCAGCTCGCCGACCCCGTCCTGGAACGCCGTCTCCCCCAAGCGGTCGCGGGTGCCCTTGGCCCAGAAATCCCGACCGACCTCGTAGAAGTAGACATCGCTCGACACGGTGAGCGCGGGGCTGAGGGTCACCGGTCCGTGCGGGGTCCGGTCGGCGTTCTGCTTCTCGCAGCCCGGGCCCTCGTCGCCGCCGCAGATGTTGATGTAGCCGTTGTCCATCGTCTGGGAGTCGACGGTGCGCACGCCGTCTTTGAGCGCGGCGTACGCGCTGGCGAGCTTGAAGGTGGAGGCCGGCTGGTACGCCCCCTGGTAGGCCCGGTTGAGCAGCTTGGCCACCGGAGCGTCGTCGTTCTCCTTGAGGAGCTTGGTCTCCCGCTTGATGTCGTCGCCGCAGTCGCCGCCGTCGCGCGGCAGGCCCTGGAGATCGCGCCAGACCGGGCAGCTGATGCCGCCCACCAGGTCGGCGGGGTTGTACGTGGGGTACGACGCCATGGCCCGGACCTGCCCGGTGGACTGGTCCAGCACCACGAGGCCGCCGGCCTCCTTCCCGGCCGGTCCGTCGAAGCTGAGCGACAGACGGGCCTGGAGCGCCTCCTCGGCCTTGTACTGCACCTTGGCGTCGATGGCGAGGTAGAGGTCGTCGCCCGGCTTGGGCTCGATGCGCTTGCTCTTGTCCTCGCCGACGACCTTGCCGGTGCGGTCGACCCGGAACACCTGGCGGCCGGGCGTGCCGCGCAGGTCCTTCTCGTAGTAGCTCTCGACCCCCGCCTTGCCGATCTCGTCGGCCTGGATGTACGGCTTCTTCGGGTCGTTGTCCTTCTTCAGGTCCTTCCACTGCCCGTCGCTCAACGGTCCGACGTAGCCCAAGACGTGGGCGGCCAGGGAGCCGTACGGGTACACCCGCACCGTGGTGCGCTCGACGACCACCGCCGGGTACTGGCTGGCCTGTTCGGAGAAGTAGATCTCGTCTTCCTCGGAGATGTCCTCGGCGACGGGGACCGGCCGGAACTTGGAGTAGCGGCTGTCGTCGAGCTTCTTCTCCAGGTCGGCGACGGACACCTTCTCCTCGACGGGGCGGCCGGCGCTGAGGGTGGACGACAGCCGGGTGAGCAGCTGCTTCTGCTTGGGCTTCTCGAGGTCGCCGAACTCCTGGCGGTCGATGCCCACCACGATGGACTCGCGGTTGTCGACGAGCACGATGCCGTTGCGATCGAGGATCCGGCCGCGCGGCGCGGGGGTGATGTCGGTGTCGGTGGTGTTGGCGGTCGCCTCGGCCTGGGCGGTGTCGCCCTCGACGATCTGGAGGAACCACAGCCGGGCGAACAGGGCGCCGAACAGCGAGAGCGCGGCCACGGCGAGGAGTCCGAGGCGGTGGCGGGAGCTGTCCGAGGTCATCGTGCGAAGAGGGTCTGGCGCCGGTCGCGGTCGTCGACCTTGATCCAGTCGATCGCGCGGGTGGCGAGAGGCGCGAGGGCCGCGTTGACCACGGCCACGAGCACGACGATAGATGCGAGGGAGGGTCCGCTGAGGGTCGGCTCGCCCAACACGGCACCGACCAGCGCATACAGCACCATGGCGACCGCCGAACCGACCGCCGCCACGAGCGGGCTCGCCCACCGAGATGTCCGGACCATGCCGCTGGTGGCGGCGCCGACCCCGTAGCCGACGACGGTGTAGATCAGCGCCGACAAACCGAGCGGCGTGGACAAGACGATGTCGAACGACAGCCCCGACGCGAACCCGACGATGGCGCCCCGCTCGGGCCCGAGGCGGTAGCCCGCCACGACCGCGAGCAGGACCATGATGTCCGCGCGCGCCCCTTCGTAGGAGAAGCGGCTGAGCAGCGTCACCTGGAGCACGAGCGCCACCAGCACGACGACGGCGGTGCGGGGCCAGCTCACTTGGGCGGGTCCTTCAGCACGACCCGGACGTA
>JAOBWH010000118.1 GCA_025463265.1 Ilumatobacteraceae bacterium | reverse complement strand
CCACCACATCCGCCGGTGGCGCAACGGCGGCAACACCGACCTCACCAACCTCGCCCTGCTCTGCCCCCACCACCACCGCCTCATCCACCACGGCTGGACCCTCATACGCGGACCAGCCGGCCTCATCTTCCGACGACCCGACGGCACCACCATCGACCCACCACCCTTCGCCCACGCCGCCTAGCGATGCAGGGTCAGCGGGACCGAGCCGGACGGGGGACGGGTCCCTGAGGTGGCAGCCCAGGGTGGACGCGACCAGGTGGGGATGGACACCAACCGATGACCACGCCCGGGCGCGCCCGGGCGTGGCCGTCGTGGGTGCTCGACCGATGGCGAGCGACCGGCGGTCAGCTCTGGCGGTCGTGCGCCTCGTCGGCGGTCCAGCCGGGGTCGTTCTCGTGCAGGGGGTCGGCGGTGTTGCGCTCGATCTCCTCGACGATGCCCGTGCCCGCGGACAGGTCCTCGGTGGCCACGGTGTAGCCCATGCGGGCGCCGTGGCGGTCGATGACATCGAGCCGGATCGGGTCCGCCGACGCCATCAGGTCGACCAGCTGCGGAGACCAGGTCGCCACCCGGACCGAGACCCCGCGCTGGGCGGCCAGCGGCTCGTTCGCCCGCTTCGCGCCGAGCGCCGGACCGGCCACGATCGCGATGGTCCCGCCCACGGTGGCGCCGATGAGGGCGCACGACAGGAGCCGCACCCAGAGCGGGATGTCGCCGATGTCGATGAAGGCGAACGGCAGGAGCACGATGGTGCACACCAGCGTGACCGGCACCCCGATGACCAGCATCGACTTCGATGCCTCCTTCGGGTACGCCACCCCGGCGGTGGGCATCGTGTAGCTCTCGCTCGCCTCCTCCTGCATCTCCGACAGGAGGGACTCGGCGTCGCCCTTCGCGGCGTCGATGGCGATGTCGGCCTCCGAGATGCCGAGGTCGCGCAGGCGACGCCCGACGGCATCGGCCTCTTCCCGGCTGCGGTACACGCCGACGACCGCCCGCTGGTCGGGTGGCCGTTCGCCGCGGTCGATGTCACTCACGTCTGCCTCCTCGTCGGGGTGCTCTGGTGGTCCGCTGCCCACCTCCCGCGTTCCGAAACGAGGCGGCGATTGCGGCGCGGCGGGAACTGTTTGGCCGCACCCAGCGCGGGCAGCGGTCGATCGACGCTGTCCCCAAACCCCACGTCCAGGAGCTGCACGTCATGGCCTTCGCACCCTTCGATCAGGCCGGCATCCCCGTCGAGGACCAGTTCCGCAGCTGGTCCGAGCTGAACGTCGACCCGCTGTCGTCCCGGCCCGATGACCCCTACACGCTCGCCCGCGTGATCTTGATGAACGGCACCGAGGTGGAGGCGGCGCTGTTCTCCCACCACTTCTCCCGCCAGACCGACAACCCCGAGATCAAGCGCTCCCTCGCCCTCTCCCGGCGCGTCGAGCAGCAGCAGCAGAAGGCCGTCAACTGGCTCCTCCCCGGTGATGCGTCACCGCTGGAGACCACCCTCTCCTACGAGCAGGTCGCCGTCGACCTCACGGCGTGGCTTGCCCGCATGGAACCGGACCCGACCATCCAGCAGGCGCTGAACTTCGCGCTGCTCGAGGACTTCGACCACCTCTACCGCTACGCCAACCTCTACGAGCTCATCGACGGCCGCCATGCCGAGGAGATCACCCAGCACCTCACCGAGATCACCCCCGGCCGCCCCACGTTCATCGAGCACCGTCACCCCTTCGATGAGCTGCGCCCGCACTTCGCCACCCAGACCGTCGACCCGCTGTCGCGGCTGCACGTGATGACCATCACCTCCGCTGAGCAGCAGACGCTGAACTACTACATGAACCACGGCCCGGACTTCATGGAGCCCATCGCCCGCGGCCTCTACGCCGAGATCGCCCAGATCGAGGAGCAGCACGTCTCGCACTACGAGTCGATGCTCGACCCCCTCGACTCGTGGTTCGCGAACCTCCTGTTCCACGAGTTCAACGAGGTCTACCTGTACTGGTCGATGTTCCAGCAGGAGACCGACGAGCGCGTCAAGGCGCTGTGGGAGCTGCACCTCAACATGGAGCTCGGCCAGCTCCAGGAGGCCGCCCGGCTGCTGCGCAAGTACGAGGGGCGCGAGCCGCTCGAGCTGCTGCCCCCCGAGCTGCCGGAGATCCCGCTCACGTTCGAGTCCAACAAGCAGTACGTGCGCGACGTGCTCGCCGCCGAGATCGACCTGCGCGCCGACGGCCTGCTCATCGTTCCCGAATCGGAGCTCCCCTCGGACCACCGCTGGTGGGCGTTCCAGAAGACCGTCAACGCCGGCGGCAGCCCCACCGAGGAGATCATCAACCTCCAGCGCGACAAGCAGGGCCGTGACTACCGCGACGAGACCGAAGGCCCCAACCCCGTGCCCGCCCTGCGCGGCACCCAAGACGCCACCGTCTGAGACGAGGACCCCACGATGCCCATCACCAGCCCCATGTTCCACACCGGCGCGACCACCAAGCCGATGCCGACGATCACCATCACCCCCGGGCGCGAGATGCCCATCGAGACGCTCCAGGGCGCACCCGCCCTCAAGGGCATGAACGCCATGTTCGTGCTCGACGTCTTGAGCGACATGGCCGCCCACGACCGGTGCGGTCGCCACCTCTACCTGTCGCTCGCCGGCCGCAGCGCCAACCCGATGCTCCAGCGCAAGTACGCCTCCTACGCTGAGGACGCCGAGAAGAACATCGGGGTGACCGAGCAGCTCATCACCGACCTGGGCGGCGACCCCGGCTACGTCAGCCCGTCGGCCCGCGCCGCCGAGAAGATGGACTCCAGCCTCCTCGAAGCCACCTTCCTGCTCGAAGGCTCGGTCGACATCATGACCCAGGAGCTCGTCATGCTCGACGCCGTCCTCCTGGCCGCATCCCGGGCCGACGCCGCCTGGTCCGGGCTCCGAGCGCTCGCCCCCTCGTTCCCCGAGGGACCGGCCCGCGACGCGGTGCAGCGGGCCGTGGACCAGGTCGACCCGGCCGAGCCCCTGGAGTGGGCGCGCGCCACCCGCACCAAGCTGATCGGTCTCCAGGCCAAGAGCACCGTGGCCACCGCCATCGCCGCGACGGCCGAGGACCTGATGGCCCGGGTCAAGACCTGGTTCGACTGATCGCCTCCACCGATCGCTCTGCGGCGCCGGTCGCTGCCCCCGTGGTGATCATCACGGGGGGCTCGAGCGGCATCGGCCGGTCGACGGCCGTCCGCTACGCCCGCCGCGGCGCGCACCTCGTCCTGGTGGCTCGGGGCGAGGAGCGGCTGCGCACCGCCGCCGAGGAGTGCCG
>JAOBWH010000106.1 GCA_025463265.1 Ilumatobacteraceae bacterium | reverse complement strand
GGGGCGCGGTGGTGGGCGGCGCCGTGGTCGGGGGCGCCGTGGTCGGGGGCGCGGTGGTGGGCGGCGCCGTGGTCGGGGGCGCGGTGGTGGGCGGTGCCGTGGTCGGTGCCGTGGTGGGCGTCGTCGTGGTGGTGGTGGTGGTCGTGGACGACGTGGTCGTCGTCACGATGGTCGTCGTGGTGGACGAGTCGGTGCCGCCGTCATCGTCGTTGCCCGTCAACAGCAGGGCGCCGACGCCGAGGATCAGCAGGAGGATGACGACCACGGCGATGAGCGGTCCGTTGCCACCTGGCGGCGGCGGCGGCGGCGGAGGCTCCTCGACGAGCGGCTCGTCGACGTAGACGGCCTCACCCGGCCCGGGTGGCGGGACGTAGAGGCCGGCCGGCGGCGTGGCGTCGGGGCCGGTGGCGGGGCCGGTGGCGGGGCCGCCGGCGGGCACGCCGGGCACGATCCGGGTGGCATCGTCGGGCAGGCCCCCAGGGTCGCTGGCGGCAGGTTCGGGCGTCCAGGCCTCGGTGTTGTCCGCGTCGTCGGCAGGCGTCCACGCGCCGGTGGGCTCGTCGGGATCGGTCATGGTGGTCCTCCTAGGCGGTGGTGGAGATGCCACCGTCGACGGGGATGACCGTACCGGTCAGGTACGCCCCGGCCCGGGACGCAAGGAACAGGGCGGTCCCCGCCATGTCGTCGGGTCGCCCGATCCGCTTCATCGGCGTGGTGGCGGCGATCTGGTCGCCGAAGGCGTCGAGCGTGGCCGCCATCATCTTGGACTCGAAGGGGCCGGGGGCGATGGCGTTGACCGTGACGTCCGGGGCGAGGTGCTTGGCGAGGTGGCGGGTCAGGTGGTGCACCGCCGCCTTGGATGCGCCGTAGGAATAGGTCTCCATCAGCGGGGCGCGGAGCCCGTCGATCGAGCCGATGTTGATCACCCGGCTGGGTGCGTCGGCCGACGCATCGGCCTGGAGCAGGGGGAGGAAGAACTTGGTCGTGTGGAAGACGCCCTGGACGTTGAGGTCGAGCACCCGGTTCCACGAGGCGGTGTCGTGCTCGGCGAGCGGCACGCCCCAGGTGGCGCCGGCGTTGTTGACCAGGACGTCGACGTGGTCGTGGATCGCGGCGACGGCATCGGCCAGGCCCCGGGCGCCCTCCTCGGTGGACAGGTCGGCGGCGATCCCGGTGCAGTCCCCGTACGCCGAGAGCTCCTCGGCCGTCGCGGCGCACGCATCCGCCTTGCGGCTGGACACGATGACGGTGGCGCCCCCGGCGATGAACCCGCCGGCGATCATCCGCCCGATGCCGCGGGTGCCGCCGGTGACGACGACCACCTTGCCGTCGACGGAGAACAGGTCGGTCAGAGGGGTGGGCGCGCCTTCATCGGTCATGGCTGCTGACGGTATCCCAGCGCCGGCCGAGGGTCATCCGTCAGCGTCGTTGGCAGGTGGGGCAGCGGGTGGTGCCCCGACCGTCGATGACGGACCGGCGCAGCGTGGTCCCGCAGCGCGGGCAGGGGAGACCGGACCGGCCGTAGCAGTCGAGGCGGTGCTGGTTGCCGCCTTCGCCGCCCTCGACGGTCCGGTAGTCGCGCAGGGTGGTGCCGCCGTGCTCGATGCCTTCGGCGAGCACGTCGATGATGGCGCGGCGCAGGCGGCCCGCCGCCGGCTTGGTGATGCGCCGGCTGCCCGGGTGGACCCGGGCCCGCCACAGCGCCTCATCGGCGTAGATGTTGCCCACGCCGGCCACGACCCGCTGGCCCAGGAGCTGGGTCTTCACCCGTGCCGTGCTGCGGTTGACGTCGCGCCACAGGCCTTCGGCCGTGAAACCCTCGTCGAACGGCTCCGGTCCCAGTGCCGCCAGCGTCGGGAGCCCGGTGAGGTCCTGGTCGATCACGGCGATGCGGCCGAAGCGCCGGACATCGCGGAACGCCAGGGTGCGGCCGTCGTCCAGCAGCCACCAGGCGCGGACGTGGGGATCTGCTGCGGGTTCGCCCTCGTGCACCTGGAACTGTCCGGTCATCCCGAGGTGGACCACGAGGCGGCGGCCGTCGTCGAGCCCGATGAGCAGGTACTTGCCGCGGCGGTCCACCGAGCGCACGGTGCGGTCGATGACGCTGGTCGCGGCGTTGAACTTGGCGGACGGGTGGGCACCGCCGTCGACGAAGCGGCGACCCAGCAGCACGGGCTCGAGCCCCCGCCGGACGGTCTCCACCTCGGGCAGCTCGGGCACAGGGGGACGGTACCGGGCCGCCGCTCGATTGCTGCTGAGCGTGACCCCGCACCACCAGATCTCACACTCGGTGGCGCATTCACCCGCGCCGGTTCGGAAAGTCTCGATTCTGGGGCGGACTTGCTCAGGAGCCGCCGATCGCGGCCGATGGTGGCCCCGTGTTCACTGGACTGGTTCTCACGTCGATCACGGCGGCCGTGATGCAATCCGCGCTGTTCCAGCGGAAGTCTCGCTCGGGCTGGCTCGAGGAGCTCAACGACATCCGCCAGGACGCGCTCGACCAGCACGACGGCGGCGTGGCCCCGGTCGGCGAGGCCGACGACATCTGGACCGACCTCCGCGACGGCGGCGAGTACGAAGATCCCCACGAGATCTCGTCGCTCTACGCCACCGATGCCACGCCCGACCGCCCGGTCGCCAGGGCGGCCCGTCCTCCGGCGAAGCCGGCCAAGACGAAGGCGGCACCCGCACCGGCCGCTGAGGCGTCGCCCCCTGCTCCGGCCGTGCCGGAACCCACCTTGCTCCCGCCGCCGCCCGTGGCGGATGCGCCCCCTCCCCCTTCCGCACCGGTGGAGGAGCCAGCTGCGGTCGAGGCGCCCGCCGAGGTCCGCGCCGAGCCGCCGAGCGCGCCGGCCTCGCGCTACGACGACCAGATCTGGGTGCAGCCGTCACCGCACCCCATGCGCCCCAGCGAGATGTGGCACCCGGCTGAGCTGGCGCCGGCGCCGCTCCCCGAAGAGACCTTCGAGCCGATCCGCGAGGAGCGGGTCGCCTCGGCGGATCTCATGGATCCCACCTACCGCCCTGTGCCCGAGCCGGCCCCGGTGCCGGAGGCCGACCACCAGACGGTGGCCCGGCTCGAATCCGAGCTGTCGGACGTCGCCGACCTCGCCGTGGCCGAGTCGGTCCCCTCCGCTGGCGGACTGGTGAACGGGCCCGTCGGCCGCCGCGTGCGCCGCGACCGCCCGGTCGAGCGTCCGAGGGCGTCGCTGCCCCCGGCTGAGGACCAGGTCGTGCCGGGGTCACCGGTCATGCCGGTCATGCCCGTGGACCGGGGCGAGCAGTCGCCGCTGCCGTCGGCGCCCCTGCCGCCCGCCGCCCTCCCGACCCGCTCGATGCGGCTGCCGGACATCGAGCTGCCGGCGACGCCGAGCTCCGTGGTCGCACCTCGCACGATCTCCGCCACCCCGGCTGCGCCCACCCCGGCCCCGTCAACCCCGGCCCCGCCAAGCCCGGCCCCGCCCGCAACCGAACCGGTCGTGGCGGAGCCGGTCGCGACCGCACCTCCGGCACCGGCCCCCATCGCCATCGGTGTCGACGGGCTGGTCGACGCGCCCGGCACGATCGTGCGGATCGGTGGCGCCCGCCGTGCCCGTGCGGTGGGGAGCCCCGATGGCGTCCGCGTGGCGCTGGACGAGGGCTGGTGCTGGGCTTCGCCCGGCGAAGGCGCTGCAGCGGCGCTCCGGATCGATCTGCCCGGCGGCGAGCTCACCATCGAGCCCGGTGCCACCGCCCTCGCTGTGGTGGAGGCCGACACGTCGATCTTCATCATCGTCGCGGCCGGTTCCGCCCACCTGTCGCGGTCCGGCGATGGCGCCACCGTCGGCCGAGGCACGATCGTGATGATCGACCCGTCGGGTGCGGCCCAGACCGATGCGGCCAGCGATGCGGAGATCGAGGCCGATCCGATCGTCGCCGAGAACCTGGCCCTCGACGCCGAGCTCTGACGCGGTCCCGCCTGGCGCAGGGCGGTCAGACCGGTTCGGTGCTCCGGAGGGTCACGCCCGGCAGCTCGCCGGTGTGGCGGCCGTCCTCCACCGTCACCACGCCGTTCACCATCGTGATGTCGTAGCCGGCGGCGCCTTGGACCCATCGTCCGGCTCCGCCGGGGAAGTCGTGGGCGAACGTGGGCAGGGGCAGCGCCAGCGCGTCGAGGTCGATCACGTTGAGGTCGGCCGGGCGACCGACCGCGAGCACCCCGCGGTCGGGCATGGCGAACAGGTCGGCGGGGATCGAGGTGAGCCGGGCGATCCCGTCCTCGAGCGAGCACAGGCCCTGGTCGCGCACCCAGTGCGCCAAGAACCAGGTGGGCTGGCTGGCGTCCATGATCTGGCCGACGTGCGCGCCCGCATCGGCCAGGCCGAGGACCACGTTCGGGTCGCCGAGCAGGTGCTCGACCTCGGCGGGCGTCTGGTTCAGGAACGGCCAGACCAGCAGGCAGCCGCCGTCGGTGGCGTCGAGCAGGTCGAGCCACAGGGCGGTCGGCGTGGTGCCTGCGGCCTCGGCCCGGGCGGCGAGCGACGTCTCGGGCCGCAGCGAGTAGTCGGCGGGCACGGTGTCGAGCGGGAAGAGCAGCGCCGGGTCGATCCCGCCCTCGCGCCCGTCCGCCTCGGCGATGAGCTGGGCCCGGTTCGCCGGGTCCTGCACGTGGGCGAGCCGCTCCTCGAACGTCAGCCCGGCGAGCGCCTGCCACGCCGGGCAGCCGCCGTAGGGCGTGTGGTGCGCCAGGCCGAAGAGGACGCCGACGGAGCGGACCGTGGTCTGCGGGTGCACCCGTGCGCCGCCGGCGTTGTGCTCGGCGACGAGTTCCAGCACCTGTCGGTGGAGGCCCTCCCCGGCGATGGTCTGGGTGAGGCCGAACGACACCGGGCGTCCCGTCGAACGGCTGATCTCGGCGAGGATCCCGACCTCGGTGACGGTGGTCTCGGGGGTGGCACCGTTCTGGGAGCCGAGCATCGCGGCCGTCTCGAACACGCCGCGGCCGTGGCGGCCGAGCACGCCGGCGAGCGCCAGCAGCTCGTCGAGCCCGGCGAACGTGCCGGGGATCGGCTGGCCGTCGGAGCCGGTGTGGAGGATCGTGCGGCTCGACGACAGCCCGAGGGCGCCGGCGGCCATCGCCTCCTCCACCAGGTCGACCATGGCGGCCAGCTCCTCGGCGGTGGGGTCGGTCTCGAGGGCGCGGCCGCCCATCACGTAGCGGCGCAGGGCGCTGTGGCCGATCATGCCGCCGACGTTGAGGCCCTTGGGCCGGCGGTCGAGCTCGCCCAGGTACTCCCCGTAGGTCTCCCAGTCCCAGGAGAGGCCCTGCATGATGGCATCGGCCGGGATGTCCTCGACCGACTCCATCATCTCGGCGAGGCCGCGCCGGTCCTCGGGGCGGCACGGGGCGAAGGTGACGCCGCAGTTGCCGATGACCACCGAGGTCACGCCGTGGAAGCACGACGAGGTGCCGAGCGGATCCCACGAGATCTGGGCGTCGAGGTGCGTGTGGATGTCGACGAAGCCGGGGGTGACGATCCTGCCCGTGGCGTCGATGGTGCGCGTCGCAGGTCCCTCGACGGTGCCGATGTGGGTGATCACGCCGTCGGACACGGCCACGTCGGCACGGACCGCAGGGGCTCCCGTCCCGTCGACCACGGTGCCCCCGCTGATGATGACGTCGTGCATGTCCTGCTCCTGGCTCGGTCTGCGAGGGATCGTCCGGCGGCTCGTCCCGGGCCGTCCGCTGCGCATCGTAGGGTGGCGCGATGAACGCTGGGGGAGAGAGGTCCGGGCTCCGCGCTGCCGCTGCAGGGCTGGCGATGGTCGCACTCGTGACCGGGTCGGCGGGCTGCGGGAGCGGGTCGAGCGGATCGGGCGGCGCCACCGTCGACACCACCGCACCGCCGTCCGAGGCGTCCACCACGACGGCCGCAGGTGCCACCACCACGACCGGCGCCCCCACCCCCGAGACCTCGGCCGGCGCCACCACCACGACCGCCACCCCGGGCGGCACGGGTCTGCCCGACGCGTCGGAGGCTCAGCGCTCCGCGCCGGGCGACGGCACCGGGACGGCGCTGCTGCGTGCCGTGCGCGTCGGCCGCAACGCGGGGTTCGAGCGGATCGTGTTCGAGTTCGAGGGCGCCTCGATGCCGGGCTACCGCGTCCAGTGGGTCGACGGCCCGATCACCGCCGACGGCTCCGGGGAGACCGTCGATGTCGCGGGGGAGGCCTTCCTCGAGATCGTGATGGACCCGGCCTCGGGTGTCGACCTGAGCGCACCGCAGCTGACCATCATCTACGACGGTCCGGACCGCATCCCGGTGGCGGGCCAGACGGTGCTCATCACCGACCTCGTCCGCACCGGAGACTTCGAGGCCGTGCTCAGCTGGGCGGCGGGGACCACCGAGCAGGTCCCGTTCCGGGTCCTGCGCCTCTCGAACCCCACCCGGGTCGTGGTCGACCTCGAGACCCCCTGACCCGTCCCGAGCCGGCGCCGGGGTGGCCGCCTAGGTTGTCCGTCCATGGCCGGACACGACTTCGAGGAGAACGCCGAGCGTTGGCGGGTGCGCCCCCACAAGAAGCTGCACCTCGCCGACATCGACCCTCGCTCCAAGGCGGGCGCGCCCGGCAACAAGGCGGTCACCTCGGGGATCGTCGAGGGGCTCGTGACCCAGCTGGGCGAGTGGCAGACCCGGCTGTGGGCCGAGGGGCAGCGGTCGGTGCTCATGGTGCTCCAGGCGATGGACGCAGGCGGCAAGGACGGCACCATCCGCAAGGTGTTCACCGGCGTGAACCCCCAAGGGGTGCGGGTCGCCTCGTTCAAGGCGCCGACGCCCGACGAGCTCGCCCACGACTTCCTCTGGCGCATCCACCAGCAGGCACCGGCCGACGGCGAGCTCGGCGTGTTCAACCGCTCCCACTACGAGGACGTCCTCATCGTCCGGGTCAACGAGCTGGCACCCGAGAAGGTGTGGCGGGCCCGCTACGAGCACATACGCGCCTTCGAGGAGAACCTGGCCGCCGCGGGGACGACGGTCGTGAAGTTCTTCCTCCACATCTCGCCCGACGAGCAGGCGGAGCGGCTGCAGGCGCGCCTCGACGACCCCACGAAGCGCTGGAAGTTCGCCGCTGCTGACCTGGACGTCCGCAAGCACTGGAACGCCTACCAGGCGGCCTACGAGGAGGCCATCACCGAGACGAGCACCAAGACGGCACCGTGGTACGTGATCCCCGCTGATCGCAAGTGGTACCGGAACTGGGCGATCCTGCAGGTCCTGCTCGCCCACATGGAGCGCCTCGACCCCCAGTTCCCGCCCGAGGAAGACGGGCTCGAGGGCTTGAAGGTCGTCTGACGTCCTGGCCGGACCGGCGGTGTCAGCCCGGGAGCCGGACGACGATCCGACACCCGTGGGGGTCGACCTGCTCGGCTCGGATGGTGCCGCGGTGGAGCTCCACGATCCAGCGGGCGATGGCCAGACCCAGCCCGGAACCGCCCTCGTCGGCGCTGCGGGCCTCGTCGGTCCGGTAGAAGCGCTCGAACACCCGGGCCAGGGACCCGGGCGGGATGCCGGGACCCTGGTCCTCGACCTCCAGCACGATGTGGGACGCCGTCCGCCTGGCTCGCAGCACGATCGGCGTGGCCTCGGGCGCGAAGCGCACGGCGTTCTCCACCAGGTTGGCCACCACCTGGTGGAGCCGCTCCGGATCGCCGTCGACGACGAGGTCGAGCGGCTCGATCTGGACGTCGAACGCCATGTCGGGCGAGTGCAGGGCGGCCTCGTCGGCGACCGCGTCCAGCAGGTCGACCACCGGGAAGGGGAGCTTGTGGATCGGCGTGCCGCCGGATTCCAGGCGGCTCAGGTCGAGCAGCTGGGTGACGAGGCGCTGGAGGCGCTCGGTCTGGGCGAGCATCGTGCGCAGCAGCGCCGGGTCGGGGGCCACCACGCCGTCCACGACGTTCTCGAGGGTGGCCCGCAGCGCGGAGATGGGAGTCCGGAGCTCGTGGGACACGTTGGCGATGAGCTCGCGGCGGTGCTGATCCTCGGCGGCGAGCTCGTCGGCCATGTGGTTGAACGCAACGGCCAGGCGGCCCACCTCGTCGGAGGAGCTGGCCGACACCCGCCGGCTGAGATCGCCCTGGGCCATGGCCGTGGCGGCGCGCTCCATGGACCGCAGCGGTGAGGTCATGCCCCGGGCCATGAGCTGGACCATGCCGAGGGCGATGATGGCCGCGACCCCGGCGCGGAAACCGGCCCGGAAGTTGAGGGCCAGTCCGATCTCGTTGACGGCGAGGGTCACCACGACGGCGGCGACGATGACGATGCTGAACTTGACCTTGATCGAGCGGATCCGCTGGAGCGG
Source organism: Ilumatobacteraceae bacterium (assembly GCA_025463265.1). GTDB lineage: Bacteria > Actinomycetota > Acidimicrobiia > Acidimicrobiales > Iamiaceae > Aquihabitans. Next base: position 1,352 of record JAOBWH010000106.1, on the reverse strand, counting down.
GTTCACGATCACGAGGGGTCAGCAGCCTCGGCAGGGTCGGCTGGCTCGCCGTCGGTGCCCGGCTCGCCCAGGGCGTAGCCGACGCCGTGCACGGTCCGCACCACGCCGTCGCCGAGCTTGCGGCGCAGGGCCCGCACGTGGGAGTCCACCGTGCGCGCGCCCGATCCGTCCCGGTAGCCCCACACGTCGACCAGGAGCCGCTCGCGGGTGAGCACCCGGCCGGGCCGGTCGGCCAGCCCGACCAGCAGGTCGAACTCGGTGGGGGTGAGGTGCACGACCTCGCCGTGCTGGCGCACCCGCCGGGCGTCGAGGTCGATCTCGATGCCGTCGTCGAGGTGCAGGGTCTTGGACTGGGTCCGGCCCGCCAGGGCGTCGAGGCGACGCAGCAGCGCCTGCACGCGCGCCACCAGCTCCCGCATCGAGAACGGCTTGGTCAGGTAGTCGTCTGCCCCGACCGCCAGGCCGATGACCAGGTCCGTCTCGTCGTCGCGGGCGGTCAGCATCATCACCGGGACGTGGCGGTCACGTTGGATCTGGCGGCACACCTCGAGGCCGTCGAGCCCGGGGAGCATGAGGTCGAGGATCACCAGGTCGGGCTCGAACCGGCTGGCGTAGCTGACGCCCGTGGGTCCGTCGCCGGCCACCCGGACCTCGTAGCCCTCGCTGCGGAGCCGGGCGGCGATGGCATCCGCGATCAGGGCTTCGTCTTCGACGACGAGGATCTGGCGCGCCATGGCCCGACCCTACCGAAGCACCCCGTCGGGTGAGCCGACACCCCGGTCGGCGGGGATCTGACGGTGCGTCAGGGGCTTGGGCCGGTCGGGTCGCGGTCCGTAGCGTTGCGCCATGTCTGACTACGCGCCGCCGCTCCGCGACATCAAGTTCCTCCTCGATCACGTGACCCCGATCGACGACCTCGCCAAGCTGGAGGCGTACCAGCAGATCGACGCCGACTCGGTCTACGGCGTGCTCGAGGAGTTCGGCCGCCTCATGTCGGACGTGTGGGCGCCCACCAACGCCATCGGCGACGAGCAGGGCAGCCACGTCGAGGGCGACGAGGTCGTCACCCCCGACGGCCACAAGGAGGCCTACAAGGCCTACGCCGATGCCGGCTGGGGCGCGGTCCCCTTCGCCGAGGAGTACGGCGGCGGCGGCTTCCCCTGGCTGGTCGGCATCGTCCAGCAGGAGCTGCTCAACAGCGCCAACATGGCGCTCGCCATGGCGCCGCTGCTCACCCAGGGCGCCATCGACGCCATCCTCAACCACGGGACGGAGGAGCAGAAGTAGAAGTACCTCCTGCGCATGGTGTCGGCCGAGTGGACCGGCTCGATGAACCTCACCGAGCCCGACGC
>JAOBWH010000082.1 GCA_025463265.1 Ilumatobacteraceae bacterium | reverse complement strand
CGGGCGCTGCTGCGGCCGCCCCGCCCGGCCCGCCGCGGTTCGGGCTGGCGGCGCTGACCGCCGTCGGCCTGGTCGGCGTGTTCTCGGCCTTCTGGCGCCTCGACCGATCGGACTGGAAGCTCGATGAGGATGCCTACGCCCAGGCGGGCTGGGTCCTCGTGCACCAGGGCGTGGACCCGAACCTCGGCCACCCACCGTTCGCCAAGCTGCTCTTCGGCGGCGCCCAGGTCCTGCTCGGCCGGAACCTGTTCGCCGTGCGCACGGTGTCCGCGCTCGGGCTCCTCGTCTCGATGGCGGTCCTGTTCGTGTTCGGCCGCCGGGTCGCGGGGTGGTGGACCGGCGTGGTGGCCGCCGGCCTCTTCGCCGTCATCCCCCGTTCGATGGTGGTCGGAGGGTGGAGCGTGGCCGACCTCCGCATCGACCGGTACGGCCTGCTCGAGGCCGTCGCCGGGACGCTGGTCCTGGTCGGGCTCTGGCTCGGGTGGCGGTGGATCACCGCAGGCGGCTGGCGCTGGGCCGCAGCCGCCGGCGCGGCCATCGGGTTCGCCGGGGCGTCGAAGCTGAACGCGCTGGTCGTGCTCGTCCCGGTCGGGGTGGTCGGCCTGGCGTTCGTCTGGGGGCGGGCTCGGCTGGCGATCGAGACCGCGGCGCTCGTCGGATCCGCGGTGGTGGCCTTCCTGCTGCCGTTCGCCGTGTTCGGCACCCGGGCACTGGACCAGATCGACCAGACGTTCCGGTTCCCGGCCGACCGGGCGAGGGGCGGCCACCTGCTGGTGCTCGGATCCGACGTCTACGTCCGCAGCCCCTGGTGGGCCCACCTGAAGTACCAGCTCGACGCCGACGGCCCAGTCCTCGTCGCCGCCCTCGCTGTGGGGTTGATCTGCGTCCTGGTCAGCCGGCGGCGGCTCGTCGTGGTGTACCTGCTGGCGGCCACCTCGAGCCTCGTGTTCACCGCCATGGTGTCACCGGTGGCGCTGCCGCACTACCGCGCCATCTGGACCGCGCCGCTGGTGCTCCTGGTGGCCATCGGGCTCACTGAGCAGGTCGAGCAGATGGCGAGGCGCAAGGGTCGGGTCTTCGAGCCGGTGCCGGTGGTGGCCGCGCTGGCGCTGCTCGTGCTCGCCGGCAGCGGCCTGGTGGCCACGGTGCGACTGGCCACCCTGGCCGACGGCGACTACCGCCAGATGGCGGCGGAGGCCAAGGCCGATGGCGTCGAGCCGGCCCGCATCCTCATCTACAGCGAGGCGGTGGCGCCCTACTTCCCGGGTGCCGTCGACGCCCTCGCGCCGTTCGACGACGGGCGGACCCCGGCGCAGCTGGTCGTGCTCGACCCGTCGCTCAGCGACGCCGTCACCCCGGACGTGGTCGAGCGGTGGAGGACCTGGGCGCGAGGCTGGGGCCTGGCACCCCACCGGGTCGGGCGCCTCGAAGCCTGGTGGGCCGAACCGTGACCGACACCGAACCCATCCCCGCAGCCCGGCCCGACCCGGGCCGCCGCCGCCCGCCGGTCGTGCGGTGGATCCGAGGCCTGTCCCAAGCGGCGTACGCCGGCATCCTGCTCGCCGTCATCGTCGCCCTCCTGCTCGTCGCCGTCATCGTGAACCGGGGGGAGCGGGTCGGACCGGTGCGCCCGGCGAGCCCTCCGGTTGGCGGTCCGGGCCTCCCTGCCACAAGGCTCTAGCGATGCTCCTGGCGATCGACATCGGCAACACCCAGACGGTGATCGGCCTGTTCGACGACGGCGAAGGCGACGACACGGGGCGAGGTGCGGCCGGAGACAACCCGGCCGAGGCCGGCCTCCTCGACCACTGGCGCATCGCCACCAACGCCGAGCGCACCTCCGACGAGCACGCCCTGGTCGTCCAGGAGTTCCTGGGGTTCCACGGCTTCTCGTTCGACGACGACATCGACGGCATCGCCATCTCCTCGGTCGTGCCCCGCACCACGGCGGCGTTCCGGGAGATGACCGAGAAGTACTTCGGGTTCCGGCCGGTCGTGATCGAGCCCGGCGTCAAGACCGGGCTGCCGATCCTGACCGAGAACCCCCGCGAGGTCGGCGCCGACCGCATCGCCAACGCCGTCGCCGCACTCGACCTGTACGGCGGCCCGGCGATCATCATCGACTTCGGCACCGCCACCACCTACGACGCCCTGTCCGCCAAGGGCGAGTACCTGGGCGGAGCGATCGCCCCCGGCGTGGAGATCAGCCTCGACGCCCTCTACACCCGCGCCGCCGCGCTCCGCCGCGTCGAGCTCGTGGAGCCCCGCAGCGTCATCGGGCGGACCACCGTCGAATCCATCCAGGCCGGAGCCGTCTTCGGGTTCGCCGGCCAGGTCGACGGCATCTGCCGCCGCCTCGCCGACGAGCTCGGCGACGCCACCGTCGTCGCCACCGGCGGCCTCGCCGAGCTCATCGCCCCGTACACGTCCTCGATCAAGCTGGTCGAGCCCTGGCTCACCCTCCACGGCCTCCGCGTCGTCTTCGAGCGCAACCAGTAGATCGGGTCTCGGTCACTCGTTCGGCTGCGCCTCACTCCGTTCCCTCGAGCTTTCGATCGACGGGCTGACGCCCGGCCGCTTCCGCTCGGGCGCACGACTTCGTCGCACACCCTCGATCCCGGGGGCTCCGCAAGCTCTGCCCCCAGACCCCCGGGCTCGCTTCGCTCGGCAACCGCCCTCGCCATCGGTCGAACGCGTCTCTGGGGGTGGAGTGGGTCGGGGGTTGCGCGAGCGGGCAGGCTGGGTTGGTGAACGACCGTGCTCCCGTGCCCTACCGGTTCGATCCTGACGCCACGGCGGCAGGGCTCAAGCAGCAGTACGGCCAGCTGGAAGCGGGCGTGGAGACGGGTGATCGGGTCGTGGTCGCCGGTCGGCTCATGCTGCGCCGGGGCCAGGGCAAGCTGGCGTTCGGCCAGCTGGCGGACTCCACCGGGCGCATCCAGCTGTTCGCCACAGCCAACGACACCCCGGACTTCGAACGGTTCGGCAAGCTGTCGCTCGGCGACTGGATCGGCGTCAGCGGCGAGGTCATGACCACCCGCAAGGGCGAGCTGTCGGTGAAGGTCCTCGAGTGGTCGATCCTGGCCGAGACCCGCCGACCGTTCCCGGACAAGTGGCACGGCATCAACGACCCCGACACCCGGTACCGCCAGCGCTACGTGGACCTTTGGGTCACCGAGGAGGCCCGGCTCACGCTGCAGGCCCGCTCCAAGATCGTGTCGCTGATCCGCCGGTGGCTCGAGGACCGCGACTTCATGGAGGTCGAGACCCCGGCGCTCCACCCGGTGCCCGGCGGCGCCCTCGCCCGACCGTTCACCACGCACCACAACGCGCTCGACCAGGAGATGTTCCTGCGCATCGCGCCCGAGCTCTACCTCAAGCGGCTGGTGGTCGGCGGGTTCGAGCGGGTGTTCGAGATCGCCCGGGTGTTCCGCAACGAGGGCATCTCGCCGCGCCACAACCCCGAGTTCACGATGCTCGAGCTCTACCAGGCCTACGCCGACTGGACCGACATCATGGAGCTGGTCGAGCAGCTCGTGGCCTACCTCGCCATCGAGATCTGCGGTTCCACCACGGTCACCTACCAGGACCGCGAGCTCGACCTGTCGGTGCCGTGGCGGCGAGCCTCGATGGCATCGCTCATCGAGGAGCAGACCGGCCGATCCGTCGGCCTCGACACGCCCATCGACGAGCTGCGCGCCCTGTGCGACGAGCTCGACGTGGAGTGGAGGGACAGCTACGGCGCCGGCAAGCTCATGCTCGAGATCTACGAGAAGACCGCCGAGGGCGAGCAGTGGGACCCGGTGTTCGTCACCGAGTACCCCGTGGAGGTGTCGCCCCTCGCCCGCCCGCACCGCGAGCTTCCCGGCATGACCGAGCGCTTCGAGGGCATCGTCGCCGGTCGGGAGCTGTGCAACGCCTTCAGCGAGCTGCTCGACCCCGACGACCAGCGGGCCCGGTTCGAGGACCAGGTCCGCGAGCGCGACAACGGCGACGAGGAGGCCATGGCCGTCGACGAGGACTACCTCCGCGCCCTCGACTACGGCCTGCCCGCCACCGGCGGCCTCGGCATCGGCGTCGACCGGCTCGTGATGCTGCTCACCGACTCGGCCACCATCCGCGACGTGGTGCTGTTCCCGACCCTCCGTCCCGAGCAGGACCTGGGGTCTGGCAGCATGGAACCGGGCGGAGACGGGCAGACAAGCAGCACGTGATCCGGGGGAGAGGCAAGCCATGAGGGTTCTGATCACCGGCATGGGCGGCGAGCTGGGCACCCGTGTGGCCAACCTCCTGGAAGCCGACGAGTCGGTCACCGAGATCTTGGGCATGGACCTGTTCCCGCCTCGGCGCCGCATCGTCCGGTCGGAGTTCCACCGGGTCGAGCCCACCGACCGCCGCAAGGCCGTGCGCCTGGTCCGCGACTTCGACCCCGAGGTGATCCTGCACCTCGGCGTGTTCGAGCCGCACTCCCGCACCAGCCCGAGCGAGGCCCGCCGGGGCACGGCCGCCTCCGCGGTGTCGGTGCTGGGCGCCGCAGCGAAGTGCCCGTCGCTCCAGGCCATCGTCGTCCGCTCCGGCATCGAGGTCTACGGCCGGTCCCGAGGCGCCCCCACCCGCCCCGACGAGGCCGTGCCCGTCGACCCCACATCGCCGTTCGGCCAGTCGCTCGCCCACGTCGAGCAGGTGGCGACCGAAGCGGGCGACGTCGCCGGGGTCCCCGTCACCGCGGTTCGCTGCGCCCCCATCGTCGGGCCCAGCATCCCCAGCCCCCTCGGCCGGTACCTGCGGCTCCCCGTGGTCGCCGTCGACCCGCTGTCCGAGCTGCCGTTCAGCCTCCTCCACCAGGAGGACGCCTGCACCGCGCTCGTCGCTGCCGCCCGGGCCGGGCACGACGGGCCCCTCAACGTCGTCGGCCCCGGCGCGGTCACCGCCAGCCAGGTCGTCCTCATGGGCCGCAAGGTCCCGCTGCCCGTCTTCGGCCCCGGCTGGTGGGCGGCCAGCGCCATCGCCGAGCTCCAGGGGGCTCCGCTCCCGCCGCACTCGCGCGAACTGCTCATCCGCGGCTGCACCGCCGATGGCAGCCTCGCCCGAGCGGTCCTCGGCATCGAGCCCCGCTCCACCCACGACGTCGTGACCCAGCTCTACCGCTGGGACAGCGTCGCCCGCCCGGAGCCGTCCGGCCAGGTCGCTCCCCGGTGAGCACCAGCCTGCTCCGGCGCGGCGTCCCGGGCGCCCAACTGGCCGCCCACGTCCATCGGCGCGCCCGCGGCGCCTTCGATGTGGACGAGTGGGGCCTCGACCCGGAGCTGGTCTCGCTCGCGAACCCGGTCTTCGCCCTGCGGTGGGACATCGAGGTCCGCGGCGCCGAGCAGCTCCCCGCCGTCGGTGGCGCCGTGCTCGTGTTCAACCGCCGCTTCGGGATCAGCGAGCCATGGGTCGTCGCCCGAGGCATCCGCCAGGCCACCGGCCGCTTCGTCCGCACGGTCGGGGTGCCCGACACCGCGCCGATCGGCCCGTTCGTCCGCCGCTTCGGCGGGGTGCTCGACCGGACCGACGAGATCGCCGGGCTGCTCCGGGCCGGGCAGCTCGTCGGCCTGCCGATGTCCCGCGACGTCCGCAGCCGCGAACGGGTGGGCCACCTGGAGGTCGAGCGGCTCGAAGCCGCCCTCGAGACCGGCGCCCCGGTCGTCCCCGTCGCCCTGGTCGGCCGGGAGCTCGGCCGGGCCTGGACCATCGTGGTGGGCGAACCCGTCCCGCCCGTCACCGACGGAGGCCCCCTCGCCGCCGCCGAGCTCGCCGAACACACCCACCGCGCCGCCCAGCTCCTCCTCGACGAGTCCCTCCCCACGAGCTGGTGGTTCTGATGTCTCGTCACTCGTTCGCTGGCGCTCCTCGTCTCGTCACTCGTTCGCTGGCGCTCACTCCGTTCCTCGAGCTTTCGATCGACGGCCTGACGGCCGACGCTTCTCCAGGGACGACCGGCAAGCCGGGTCGTCCCTCGGTGGAGGGCTCCGCACGCTCTGCCCCCCACGCCCCCCGGGCTCGCTTCGCTCGGACCCCACCACCCCACCCCGCGCTTGGCGCTTCCTCTTTTCCCGGGGGGTGTTCGTGCCTTCGGTGATTGCTTCTGATGGGACGGGGATCTCGTATTCGCTCGAGGGGCGGCGGGATGGGGAGCCGTTGTTGATGATCCACGGGCTCGGGGCCGACACCCGGGGCTGGGTCATGCAGAAGCGGGCGCTGGGGAGCCGGTTCCGGCTCGTCATGGTCGACAACCGCGGGGTCGGCCGATCCGACCGGGCCGAGGGCCCCTACGACCTCGAGGTGATGGCCACCGACGCCCTCGCCGCGCTCGATGACGCCGGCTATGGCTCCGCCCACGTGATCGGCGCCTCGATGGGCGGGATCGTCAGCCAGGTCATCGGCGTGCGCCACCCCGAACGCGTCCGGTCGCTCACGCTCGCCTGCACCGCGTGCCGCCACTTCTCCTGGCGCAAGGAGCTGCTCGGCGAATGGGCCGATCAGGCCCAGGCCTACGGGATGCGCGAGTTCGTGCGCCGCAACCTCAAGTGGATGGTCGGCCCCCGTTCGCTGCAGCGCACCTGGCCGGCGATGGCCGTGCTCGGACCGCTCGCGTTCAACGTGCCGGTCGCGTCGTTCGTCGCCCAGATCCAGGCCATCCTCTCCATCGAGGACTCGCTGCGCGCCGAGCTGGCCGAGGTCAGCGCCCCGACGCTGGTGCTCTGCGGCAGCCAGGATGTGCTGACCACCCAGGGCGACAGCGAGGAGATCGCGTCGCTCATCCCTGGCGCCGAGCTCGCGGTCGTGCGCGGCGGCGCCCACCTCTTCATGGTGGAGCAGGCCGGCTCCTTCAACCGGACCGTCGGCGACTTCCTGACCAAGGTCACCGACCCTCAGCGCCTGAGAGATCTCCAGAACCTCTGACCCACCCCGAAGAAGCGCAAGCAACAAGCGCGAGGGGGGTCCGAGCGAAGCGAGTCCAGGGGAGTTTGAGGGGGCGGAGCTCGCGGAGCCCCTTCAAGCCGAAGGCGTGCGACGCAGTCGTGCGCCTGAGCGAGAGCAGCCGGGCGTCAGCCCGCCGATCGAAAGCTCGAGGAACGGAGCGAGCGCAGCGAGCGAGTGACGAGAAAGGGGCGGAGCGAAGCGAGCCCCGCTACTCGATTCCGTGGTCGAGGGCGTAGCGGATGAGCTCCTGCTTCCGGTTGAGGTGGAGCTTCGTCAAGATGTTGCGCACGTGGTTCTCGACGGTCTTCTCGGCGATGAAGAGCTGATCGCCGATCTCGCGGTAGGTGTGGCCGCGGGCCACGTACTGGAGGACCTCGCGCTCGCGGTCGGAGAGGGCCTGGGTGCCCCCGGCACCCTTGTGCATGCGGCGGAACTCGCCGAGCACCAGGGCGGCCAGGCTCGGGCTGAAGACCGGTTCGCCCTTGGACGCCTGGTAGAGCGCGGTGCGCAGCTCGTCGACCGGCGTGCTCTTGACCAGGTAGCCCTGGGCGCCGGCGGCCACCGCGTCGAGCAGGTCGCGCTCGGCTTCGGACACGGTCAACATGACGATGGGCACCTGCTCACCGCACTCCTTGGCGACCTTGATGCCGCCGCCACCGGGCATGTGAAGGTCGCACACGACGAGGTCGGGCTTCTCCCGCCCGATGACGGCGATCGCTTCGTCGGCATCGGCGGCTTCGCCGATCACGGCGAAGGCGTCGCCGAGGTCGGCCCGGAGACCGGATCGCCAGATCTGGTGGTCATCGGCCACGACCACCCGCACCGCCCGGAGCTCTGCCACCGCGACAGTCTGCCCGGCGCGGCCTGGGTCAGCTGGCGACCATCTGCTGGAGGCGGGCGACGGCGTCGAGGTCGAACGGGTCGCCCGTCATGATGATGAGGTGGGTGGCACCGGCCTCGACGAGACCCTCCCACTGGTCGATGTCGCCCGGTCCGATGGCGACGGTGCGCTCCACCTCGGACGGGTCGCGGCCGACCTTGGCGCACCACTCGTCGAGGATGGCGTTCTTCTTGGCGAAGCTCTCCGCAGGGCCGAAGGTGTTCCATCCGTCGGCATGCTCCGCCACCAGGCGCAGGGTGACCTTCTCGCCCGATCCGCCGATCAGGATCGGGAGCCGTCCGACGGGCGGCGGGGTGAGCTTGGCCAACCGGTCCTTGATGAGCGGCAGGTCGTCGCGCAGCTTGTGCAGCCGCTCGATCGCCGTGCCGAACTCGTAGCCGTACTCGGTGTAGTCGCGCTCGAACCACCCGGAGCCGATGCCGAGGGTGAACCGGCCGTCGCTGATGTGGTCGATGGTGCGGGCCATGTCGGCGAGCAGCTGGGGGTTCCGGTAGCTGTTGCAGGTGACCAACGCCCCGAGCTGGGCGTGGGAGGTGTCGGCCGCCATCGCCGCGAGGAGGGTGTACGCCTCGAAGTGGCTCGCCTCGGGGTCGCCGTAGAGCGGGTAGAAGTGGTCCCACACCCAGATCGAGTCGACCTCTTGGGCGTCGGCCGCCTTCCACGCCGCTCGCAGGTTCGCCACGGATGTCGCTTGGGGGTGGAGCTGCACCCCGACCTTGATGTTCGCCATGGCGCCGAAGGGTACGGGTGCCCGACGTCACCCCCACCCCCGAGCGCGAACTTTCTGTCCCGGTGGTTGCGGCGCCGCTCGCGTCACCGAGACGTCGGTTCCGCCGGGTGAGATGCGGGTCGTCCGCGGGCGGTGGGGTCAGCGCTTGGGGCGGAGCGGGGCGTGGAGGCGGACCTCGACGCCGGAGCCGGGGCGGGCGTCGATCTCGGCGGAGCCGCCGACCTCGGTGAGGCGGCCCTGGATCGACCGGGCGATGCCGGTGCCGGAGGGCGACGTGGCCGGGTCGAACCCTCGGCCGTCGTCTTTGACCGAGCAGAACACCTCGTCGTCGATGTCGACGAACACGGTGGCCCGGGTGGCCTGGCCGTGCTTGTGGGCGTTGGTGAGCGCCTCGCCCACCGCCCCGGTGATGGCCTCGACGACGGCAGGAGCGATGGGGGGCGGTTCGTCGTCGACGAACAGGACCTCGACCCGCAGCCCGTCGCGCCGCTCGATGCGGGCGGCGATGCTCCGGAGGGCCGCGCCGATCTCCTCGGCCTGGGGCCGGTCGCCGGCGAGGTACGCCCGCAGCTCGAGCTCCTGCTCGCGGGCGAGCACCACCAGCTCGTCGTCGGCGGACCGACGCTGGACCACGGCCAGGGTCTGGAGCACCCCGTCGTGGAGCGTGCGGGCGACCTCTTCGCGCGCCCGCGCCTGGGCGACCTGCATCTCCGCCCGGCGGATGAGGTCCATGGCGGCGCCGGCGGCCGCACCGGCGATGGCGAACAGGACGCCGCTCGACACGAGGGACATCGATCCGGGGTGCCTCGGCCAGTCGGCGATCTCGGCACCGGTCCAGCGGGCGACCCCCAGCGCCACGCCGGCCCCGGCTCCGGCCACCGGTCCGCCGATGAGCGCCGCCATCAAGATGCCGGCCACGGGCCAGGCCGACCCGACGCTCTGGCTGTGGATCCTCGAGTAGACGCTTCCGTCGAGCAGGAGCATCGACGCGCCCACGCCCAGCTCGACGGCCACCGCAGCCGGATGGAACGCCCAGGTCCGGCGCCGGATCACGGCGGTCGTGGTGGCGACGGTCACCGCCAGGCCGCCGGCGAGGAGGGCGGCGCCGAGGACCGGACCGTCGACCTGCTTGCGGGTCAGGTACATGACGATGGCGGCCCAGCTGAGCGCCAGCCACCGGAACCCGGCGATGCCCCGCGCCACGCCCCACTCGAGGTCGGTGACGACCCGCCGGTCGATCGGATCGGTGGCCGCCATGGCCGCAGCGTAGGGGTCCGGTCGCCTCCGTCGGAGGCTGCGCAGCGGTGCGGGTCTCAGGCGGTGGCGCGGATGGCTTCGAGGCCGTCGATGAGGTGGCGGCTGGCACCCTGGAGCCCGACGGCGGCCGGGTGCTCCTCGAACGGGGCGAGGAGGTCGCACGCCTCGGACACGTAGCCCCGAGCCGTGTCGATGGCGGTGTCGACGGCGTCGCCCTGGCGGACGAGGTCGCGAGCGCGTGTCCACGCCTCGCCCTCGATCGGGCCGCCGAGCACCGAGCGGAGCTCGTCGCCCTGGGGGCCGGCGAGGGCCCGGAGGGTGGGCAGGTTGTAGGCGCCCTCGACGAGGTCGTGGGCGGCGGGCTTGCCGAGCTCCTCGTCAGTGGCGATCACGTCGAGCACGTCGTCGACGATCTGGAACGCCATGCCGTAGGTCCGCCCGAACTCGGTGAGCCGGTCGATGTCGGCGCGGGGCAGGTCGGCCACGATCCCGCCGATGCGGCAGGCGGTGGACAGCAGCGAGGCCGTCTTGCCCTCGATGGCCAGCAGGTAGGCGGCTTCGGTGCGCTCGACGTTGTAGGCGTCGTCCAGCTCGATGACCTCGCCGGTGCACAGCTCGCCGATGGTGGCGGCGAGCAGCCCGGCGACCTCGGTGCCGAGCGACGCGGCGATCTCCGACGCCTTCGCCAGGAGGAAGTCGCCGGCGAGGATGGCCCGCAGGTTGCCCCAGCGGGCGTTCACGCTCTCGATGCCGCGGCGGGTGACCGCCTCGTCGATGACGTCGTCGTGGAGGAGCGACCCCAGGTGCACCAGCTCCACCGAGACGCCGCCGCGCACGACATCGAGCGGGGAGGGCCCGTCGGATCCGCCCGGGCGGCAGGCGCCCGCAGCGATGGCGAAGAGCGGCCGGACCCGCTTGCCGCCGGCGCCGAGCAGGTGGCCGGCCATCTCCGTCATCGCCTCAGTGGGCGCCGCCACCGCAAGGCGCAGCTCGTCCTCCACCCGGTCGCGGTTGGACTCGGCAAAGGGAAGCGCCAGCAGCGGGTTCGTCGCCATCAGCGCAGGTTACGGGTCCGCTGCGGCCGGGCAGAACCCCGCCGGAGGGCGCCGTTCAGTTCTCCGCCCGTCTGCCGACAGGGTTCTGGGGGAGGAGCGGTACACTTGCCCCACGAATCCCGCTGATTGGGAGGCAGGAACTTGTTCGAGCGCTTTACAGATCGGGCCCGCCGCGTGGTGGTCCTGGCACAGGAGGAGGCACGCCTCCTCAACCACAACTACATCGGCACCGAGCACATCCTGCTCGGGTTGATCCACGAGGGCGAGGGAGTGGCCGCCAAGGCCCTCGAGTCGCTGGGCATCTCGTTGGAGGCCGTGCGCAGCCAGGTGGAGGAGATCATCGGCCAGGGCGGCTCGTCGCCGTCGGGCCACATCCCCTTCACGCCCCGCGCCAAGAAGGTGCTGGAGCTCTCCCTGCGGGAGGCGCTGCAGCTGGGCCACAACTACATCGGCACCGAGCACATCCTCCTCGGCCTCATCCGTGAGGGCGAGGGCGTGGCAGCGCAGGTGCTGGTGAAGCTCGGCGCCGACCTCAGCCGAGTCCGCCAGCAGGTCATCCAGCTGCTGTCGGGCTACTCGGGCTCCGGTCCGCAGGGCACGGGCGGCGGTTCGGGCGAGAAGGCCGGTGCCGCCAGCGGCCAGGCCAGCGGCGAGACCCCGTCGGGTTCGCTGGTGCTGGACCAGTTCGGCCGCAACCTCACGCAGCTGGCCAAGGACAAGAAGCTCGATCCGGTCATCGGGCGTGCCCGTGAGACCGAGCGGGTGATGCAGGTCCTCAGCCGGCGCACCAAGAACAACCCGGTGCTCATCGGCGAGCCCGGCGTCGGCAAGACCGCCATCGTCGAGGGCCTCGCCCAGGCGATCGCGGCCGACAACGTGCCCGAGACGCTCACCGGCAAGCAGCTCTACACGCTGGACCTCGGCGCCCTCGTGGCCGGTTCCCGGTACCGGGGCGACTTCGAGGAGCGCCTCAAGAAGGTCCTCAAGGAGATCCGCACCCGCGGCGACATCATCTTGTTCATCGACGAGATCCACACCCTGGTGGGTGCGGGTGCCGCCGAGGGTGCCATCGACGCCGCCAGCATCCTCAAGCCGATGCTCGCTCGCGGCGAGCTGCAGACCATCGGCGCCACCACGCTCGATGAGTACCGCAAGCACCTCGAGAAGGACGCCGCCCTGGAGCGCCGCTTCCAGCCGGTCAAGGTCGAGGAGCCCACCGTGGCCCACACGATCGAGATCCTCAAGGGCCTGCGCGACCGCTACGAGCAGCACCACCGGGTCACCATCACGGACCAGGCGCTGGTGGCGTCGGCCAACCTGGCGGACCGCTACATCTCGGATCGCCACCTCCCGGACAAGGCCATCGACCTCATCGACGAGGCCGGCTCGCGCCTGCGCATCAAGCGCATGGAGACCCCGGCGGACTACAAGGAGCTCGAGAACTCGATCTCCCAGGTGGTCCAGCAGAAGAAGGAGGCCGTGGAGGCCCAGAACTTCGAGGAGGCCGGTCGCCTGCGTGACCGGGAGAAGGAGCTCCTCGGCGAGAAGGACGCCAAGGAGATCGAGATCAAGGCGTCCGGCGTGGACCTCTTCGACGAGGTCGACGAGGAAGCCATCGCCGAGGTCCTCTCACTGTGGACGGGCATCCCCGTCTACAAGCTCACCGAAGCCGAGACGGCCAAGCTCCTCCGCATGGAGGAAGAGCTCCACAAGCGGGTCATCGGCCAGGAGCAGGCCATCAAGGCTGTCTCGCAGGCGATCCGGCGTACAAGAGCAGGTCTGAAGGACCCCAAGCGCCCCGGTGGCTCGTTCATCTTCGCCGGCCCGTCCGGTGTCGGTAAGACCGA
>JAOBWH010000052.1 GCA_025463265.1 Ilumatobacteraceae bacterium | reverse complement strand
GCCGCCGTACCCGCCTCGGTCCACGCATCGAGCTCGCCCGGGCGCACGACCTCGACCTTCACCTTCACGCCCAGGCGGTCGCGCAGCTTCGCCTCGACCTGCTCGGCCAGCCCCTCGCGCGCCGCCTCGCCCACGACCGAGAGGACGAACTCGTCACGGTTGCCCTCCCGCACCGCCCGCACGAACCAGTCCGGCGCCACGCCGGGCACCGACATGGCGATGTCGCCGACCGCCTCCGGCCACACGTTCACGCCGCGGAGCTTGACCATGTTGTCGCCGCGGCCGGCGAACGGCGCCATCTTCCGCAGCCAGCTGCCGCACTCGCACCGCTCGCGGGGATACAGGTACGAGAGGTCCTTGATGTCGTAGCGGATCTGGGGCGAGCCCGTCTTGTAGAGCTCGGTGATGCAGATCGACCCCAGCTCGCCGTCGGGCAGCCGCTCGCCCGTCTCCACGTCGACGATGTGCACGACGTAGGCGTCCTCGAAGATGTGCAGGCCGTCGTGGGCCGGGCACTCGACCGACACCCACTGCACCTCGTGGAAGCCGTAGCTGTTGAAGCACTCGGCGCCGAAGGTCGACTCGAGCAGGTCGCGGTCGCCGATGTTCGGCAGCGCCCGGATCTTCAGGTCGGCGCCCATCTCCCTGGCGACCTCGTTCAGGCGGAGCAGGTAGTCGCCGGTGGTGAGGATGGCGCTGGCGCCGTACTCGACGGCCAGCTCCACCTGCTTCTCGCTGCTGGTGACGTTGCCCGTCCCGGTGGTGATGACGACGCAGTTGAGCCAGCGGTGCAGCGCCTCGTCGAAGATGAACGCGCCGTTGTGGGTGCCGTAGGCCCAGGCGTTGAGCACGACGTCGCCCGGCCGGATGCCCTGCATGTAGAGCGCCCGGGCCGTCAGCAGCGCCCCGACCTCCCGGTCCCACTGCGTGTAGAAGGTCGGCCGGCTCTTGCCGGTGGTGCCCCCCGACATGAAGACCCGCATCGGCTCGGTCAGCGCCTGGTCCGGCAGCACGCCCTGGTAGTCGCCCCACGGCGGGTGGGCCTCGATGCTCCGGCGGATGTCGTCGACGGTGTAGCTGGGCGCGTGCCAGAGGTCGTCCAGGCCGGTGATGGCGCGCGGGTCGAAGCCGGCCTCCTCCCAGCGGCGGCGGAAGAACGGCACCCGCTGGGCGGCGAGGGCGCGCTCCTTCAGGCGGACGAGCTGCGTGCGTTCGATCTGCTCGGGCTCCAGCAGCCACCCCGACTCGAAGTACTCGGGTGCCGGCGGGAACGCCCGTACCACGTCCCCGTGGTCGACCGCCTGCTGCGGCCGGCGGATGCCGATGCTCACGCGCTCGCCGACGCGTCGAGGAGCCCGGCCGGGTAGTGGGTGTCCGGGAAGCGGTAGAAGTCGACCGGGTTGTCCCAGAGGATCTTCCGCTTCGACGCCGTGCTGATGCGGTCCGGGAGCAGGCCGAGGAACTCGTCGACGGTGTGCGGGTACTTCGAGTCCGGGTGCGGGAAGTCGGACTCGAACAGGATCCGGTCGTCGCCCATCCAGGTGATGACGTCGGCCACGAACGGGTCCTCGCACTCCGTGGAGATCCAGCAGTTGCGCTTGAAGTAGTCCGTCGCCGACATCGTCAGCTCGGGGAACTCCTTGCCGGCCAGCTCGAGGTGCTCGTCGATCCGATGGAGCCACGACGGCAGCCAGCCGCACCCGGCCTCCATGTAGGCGACGCGCAGGCGCGGGAAGCGCTCGTAGACGCCGTGGCAGATCATCGAGGTGATGGCGCCCATCGCCTCGAACGGGTGCACGACGGTGTGCCACTCGTTGTAGGTCTTGAACCGGTCGGAGCCGAACGTCGTGCCGCGGAGGCCCATGAACTCGTGGGTCGAGAAGGTCGCGTCGAGGTCCTGGAGCAACTCCCAGATCGGGTCGTAGTACCGGTCGCCGAGGGTCCGCCGGTTGAACTCGCCGGGGCGGGCCCAGAAGGCGCGCGTGCCGCACTCGTCGTAGGCGTACTGGATCTCGACGAGCGCCCGGCTCACGTCGTTGAGGGGGACGGGCGACGCGGCGTGCACCCGCTTCGACGACGCCTCCCGCATGTCCACCGCCCAGTGGTTGTAGGCGCGGACCATCGCCGCCTGGAGCTCCGGGTCGAGCCCCTCCACCCACACGTCGTACTCCGGCCCGTAGATCACGCTGAGGTCGATCCCGTCGATCTCCAGCGCCTCCGCCACGGCATCGCCGCTGAAGCCCTTCATCACGCAGTCGCCGAACTTGGCGATCATGTCGTCGGCGGTCCAGTCGATGAACCGCTGGAACCGCCCGTAGAGCGACGTGTCGTGCTGGGTCCACGTCCCGTCGACCGCCACCGGGTTGTAGGCCTCCCAGCCCTCGATCGGCTGCCGGAGCCCGACGCGGTCGCGGAAGCGCTCCGGCAGGTACCGCTGCCACAGGTCCTTCGGGTAGATGACGTGGGCGTCGGCATCGAAGACCTTGAAGCCGTTCTTCATGGGCGTCCCTTCGTTACGGTGCGCCCATGGGGGCCACCTACTTCGTCGTGGAGGACATCGAGTTCCCGGACGAGGCGGCATCGCCGACCGCGCCCCGCGGGTTGGTCGAGGAGGCGCAGCGGAGCGGCGCCCGTCGCAAGTACCTGGCCCGGGGCGAGGGCGGCTTCTTCAGCCAGGTCTCGTGGTTCCCGGCCGGCTACACGGTGCCGATGCACCGGCACGACCACGACGAGCTGATCATGGTCGTCGAGGGCTCCCTCACCATGCTCGGCGAGGGCGGGCCCACGCTGCGGGCGCTCGACTCGATGGTGCTCACCGGCGGCCACGAGTACGGCTTCACCGCCGGCCCCGACGGCATGACCATCACGACCGTCCGCACCGCCCCGAGCGCGGCAACCCTGACCTGAAGCGGTGCTCGGGCCCAGACCGGGCGGAATCCGCCCG
>JAOBWH010000026.1 GCA_025463265.1 Ilumatobacteraceae bacterium | reverse complement strand
CGGGCGGCCGCCGCCTCCCGGTCGAGCCGGGCGGCCCGCACGTCGTGGCTGTCGATCTCGGCCAGGCGGCTGGCGGCGTCGGCGCCGTAGGCGATGACGTCGCCCAGCGTGCCGGCTCCGCCCTCCGGGCTGTTGGCGTGCGGGGCGCTGCCGTACTTGCGGCGCAGCTCGACGAGCAGCTGGCGCCGCTCGCGCAGCTGTGCGAGGCGTTCGGGGTCCTCGTCGATGCCCTCGCCGGTGGTCCGCAGATCGGCTGCGGAATCGGTGAGCTCGGCCTGCATCGAGCGCAGGCGCCCGAGCACCTCGGCGAAGGGAGCTCGGCCGTCCAGGTCGGCGACGGCGGAGCCCACCAGGTCGATGGCGCCGCCGTCATCGCCCAGCGCTGCGACCGCCCGCGAGGCTGCCTCCCGGTGGGCCACGGCCCCGGCCAGGCGATCCTCGGCCGCGTCCAGCGCTGCATCCTCGTCGGGGTCGTCGAGTGCCGCCGCCTCGATCTCGTTGATCTGGAAGCGCAGGAGGTCCGCCTCCCGGGCCCGGGCACCGGCGTCGCCGCCGAGCTCGTCGAGGGCGGCGGCGACCCGGCGCTGCTCGGCCCGGGCCTCTCGCAGCGGACCGAGGTCCGTCCCGGCGAACTGGTCCAGTGCCCGGCGCTGCACCGCGGCGGCGAGCAGCGACTGGTGGGCGTGCTGGCCGTGCAGGTCGATGAGCTCGCGAGCCTGCTCCCCCAGGGCGGTGGCCGTGGCCATCCGGCCGTTGACGTAGGCGCGGGAACGTCCGTCGGCGGGGACCACCCGGGTCAGGATCAGCTCCTCGCCGCCCACCACGAACCGGCCTTCGACCACCGCCTCCTGGCACCCGGCGCGCACCATCGCCGGGTCGGCCCGGCCGCCGAGCAGCAGGTCGATGGCACCGATCAGCAGCGTCTTGCCCGCACCGGTCTCACCGGTGAGCGCCGTCATCCCTGGTCCGAGGAGCAGGCGGACGTGGTCGATGAGACCGAAGTCCGTGACGGCCAGCTCCACCAGCTGGTCGCGTGGTGGGGCCACGGCGGTCATCGGTCGCTCAGCCCGAACTTGGCCTTGAGGATCTGGTGGAAGTTGCGGCCGCCGAACGTGGCGAAGCGCGCCGGCACCGGGGCCGCCGTGATGGCGATGGACTCCCCCACGGCCAACCGGCCCTGCTCCTGGCCATCGATCGACACCGCCGCATCCCGATCCCCGCGGATCGACACCTCGACGACGCTGTCGGGGCCGAGGATCAGCGAGCGGTCGAACAGCGTGTGCGGCGACACGGGGGTCATCACGAGCGCCCGGTGCGACGGCGCCACGATCGGGCCGCGGGCGGAGAGCGAGTACGCGGTGGAGCCCGTGGGCGTGGCCACGATGAGGCCGTCGGCCACGTAGCTGGTGAAGAACCGGCCGTCGATGCTGACATCGACGCGGATGGTGCGGGCCAGGGCCTGCTTCTCGATCACGACCTCGTTGAGCCCCGGCGGGAGGTCGCCGGTGGCGGTGCGCGAGGCCACGAGCATCCGGTCGTCGAGGTGGTGGGCGCCGGAGAAGTAGGCATCGAGGGCGGCTTCCCACCCGTCGGGCTCCACCTCGGCGAGGTAGCCCAGCTCCCCCAGGTTGATCCCGAGCACGTCGGCGTCGGCCGCCACCGCCCGCCGCGTGGCCCGCAGGACGGTGCCGTCGCCGCCGATGGCCACGACCAGGTCGAGCCCGGGGTGGTCCTCGGTCTCGGGCACCACCGTGTGGCCCCGTTGCGCCAACCAGGCGGCCACCGTCGCTCCGAGGGCGATGGCATCGTCGCGGCCGCCGTGGACGAACAGCCCGACGGTGCTCACGTGGTGCCGCCGGCTTCGGCGAGGGCGGCGGCGATCAGCTCGTCGACGTCGACCTCCGCCGGCTGCACCGTGGCGGCGCGGCCGTGCAGCAGGAACTCGACGTTGCCATCGGCACCACGGAGCGGAGAGGTCATCAGACCCATGATGGCGGCTCCATGGCTCCGAAGCGCGCCAACGACCTCTTCGAGCACGCGCTGCCACACATCAGGATCGGCGATGACGCCCCGGTTCCGCGACGCCTCCTGGCGCCCGGCCTCGAACTGGGGCTTCACCAGCCAGATCAGGTCGCCGCCGTCGCGGACCAGGCCGAGGAGGGCCGGGGTGACCGTCCGCAGCGAGATGAAGCTGAGGTCCGCGACGATCGCATCGGCCGGCGGACCCAGCTCACCCGGCACGAGGTGGCGGACGTTGGTGCGCTCGTGCACGTCGACGCGCGTGTCCATGCGCAGCCGCTGGTGCAGCTGGCCGCGGCCAACATCGACGGCGATGACCCGCTCGGCGCCCGCCTGGAGCGCACAGTCGGTGAACCCGCCCGTGGAGGCCCCGGCATCGAGGACCAGCGCACCGGTCAGGTCGATGCCGAAGCGGTCCAGCGCTCCGGCGAGCTTCTCGCCGCCTCGGCCCACGAACCGGGCCGGCGGACCCGAGACCACGATGGGCTCATCGGGCGCGACGAGGCGCGAGGCCTTGGTGGCCGGAGCACCGGCAACCAGGACCTCGCCTCGTTCGATGGCCTCACGGGCCCGTTCTCTGCTGGAGGTCAGGCCTCGACGGACCAGTTCGGCGTCGAGCCTGCGGCGCGTGGCCGTGGGAGCCTCAGCTGGCCGACTTCTTGGCGGCGGCCTTCTTGGCGGCGGCCTTCTTGGCGGGCGCCTTCTTCGCGGCGGCCTTCTTGGCCGCGGCCTTCTTGGCGGGTGCCTTCTTCGCTGCGGCCTTCTTGGCGGGGGCCTTCTTGGCCGTCGCCTTCTTCGCTGCGGCGACCGGAGCAGCCGGAGTCGACGAGGTGCCGGGGAGCTTGATCGAGGCGATCAGCTTCTCGAGCCGGGTGATGTCGGCGATGGTGGCGAGCCCGAGGCTCTCCGCCGAATCCGAGATCTCCTTGCGGATCTGCTCGATCAGGGCCTCGGTGTTCTTCCTGCTGCGGTCGAGGAGATCGAGGACCGCGATCTGGGCCTGCTCGGTCTGCACCTCGCCCGCCTTGACGAGCTCCTTGACGAGGGCCTCGGCCTTCGCCTGGGTCAGGTTGGTGAACGAAACCCCGGCGTCGAGGTACTTCTTGAGGACGTTGGTCTCAGCCATGGATGGAAAGCATAAACCCGCGAGCGTTCTGCTTGCAAGAGTTAGCACTGCGGCTTCGCACGGCCTCCGATCGCTCTCGAGGCGTTCGGGCGCGCCTGCTAGCAAGGGGCCGTGCCCGCCTTCTCCGCTTTCCGCTCGTTGCGCTACGACCCGGCCCGCTTCGCTCCCGAGGACGTGACCGCTCCGCCCTACGACGTGCTCTCCGGTGACGACCGGGCGGCGCTGGTGGCCAAGAACCCGCACAACGCGGTGCTGATCGACCTCCCCACCGAGGAGGACGGCGAGGACCGCTACGCCGAAGCGGGACGGCGCCTGCAGGCGTGGACCGACGAGGGGGCGCTCGCCCTCGACGCCGCACCGGAGCTGACCGCCTACCGCATGACCACCACCGACGACCTCGGCCAGCCCGTGGCCACGCTCGGGGTCCTCGGGGCCCTCACGCTCAGCCGGCCCGACGAGGGCGAGATCCTCCCCCACGAGCACACGACCAAGAAGGCCAAGAGCGACCGCCTCGACCTGCTGCGCGGCACCCGCGCCAACCTCTCGGCGATCTGGGGCCTGTCGCTCGCGCGAGGCCTCTCGGACCTGCTCGACATCGATCGGCCACCTTTCCAGTCCTGGACCGATGAGGACGGCACCCTCCACGAGACGTGGCGCATCACCGATGCAGACCAGCTCGCTGCCATCACCGAGGCCATCGGCTCGCAGCCCCTGGTCATCGCCGACGGCCACCACCGCTACGAGACCAGCCTCGCCTACCGCGACGAGCGCCGGGCGGCCGACGGCACCGGCGGCGAGGCCGACGCCACCCTCTGCTACGTGGTCGAGCTGTCCGACGAGCAGCTCACCGTCCGGCCGATCCACCGCCTCGTGGCCGGTCTGGCCCACCTCGACCTCCCCGACGCGCTCGCCGCCCTCCCCGGGTCTGCACGGGTCGGGACGGCCACGGCCGACGAGGTGGCCGACGGCCGGGTGCTCCTCCGGATGGACGAGCTCGGCGCCATCGCCGTGGTCGGACGCGACGGCGATGCGGTGCTGGTCACCCTCGACCCGGCTGCGTACCCGGATCTCGACGACCTCGACAGCGCTCGGCTCGCCGCCGCCCTCGCCCTGGTCGGACCCCACGAGCTCACCTATCAGCACGGCACCGATCGGGCGCAGGCCGCGGTCGTCTCGGGCGACGCCGACTGGGCCGTGCTCATCCGCCCGGTGACCGTGGCGGCCATCGAGGACAACGCCCACTCCGGCAAGCGGATGCCGCCGAAGAGCACGTTCTTCTATCCGAAGCCGCGCACCGGCATCGTGTTCCGCCGGCTCGGCTAGGCGCCGGCCCGGAGACGGGCTAGAGCCCGCCGGCGTGGCCGGGTGGCCACATCAAGAAGAAGGCCCGACCCACGATGAGGTCCTCGTCGATGGCGCCGAAGCAGCGGCCGTCGTGGGAGTTCACCCGGTTGTCGCCGAGGACGAGGACGTGGTCCTTCGGGACCTCGAAGCCCGCCTTCGTGTCGATGCCGGGGACATGGGTGATCGGGCAGGAGTCGAGCACGGTCTCGAGGTTGTGGGTGTAGGGCTCGTCGAGCATGCGGCCGTCCACGCTCACCTCGCCGTCCATGATCGTGACGTGCTCGCCCGGGAGCGCCACCACCCGCTTGATGAGGTCCTTGATCTCGCTCGGCGGCTCGTTCGGCGGCCGCTCGAACACCACCACGTCCCCCCGGTTCACGTCGTGGAAGCGGTACGCCAGCTTGTTCACGAGCACCCGGTCGTTCTCCACCAGGGTGGGCGACATCGACGGCGACGGGATCCAGAAGGTCTGCAGGATGAACGTCCGGACGATGACGGCGATGACGATGGCGCCGCCGATGACGGCGACCCACTCGAGCATGTTGCGGGTCTGGGACTTGGCCGCCTTGCGCTTGGCAGGAGCCTCGCCGGCTGCGTCGGCGGGTTCGGGCCCCTCGGTCCCGACCGCCGCTTCGGACCCGTCTGGCCCGACCGCCGGGCCCATCGCCTCGCGCTGGCGGCGACGGGCGACGCCGTCGTCGGGTGCAGGCTCGTCCGCCGTCGGAGGTCCTGCGGTGGGGTCGTCGGTCACGGGGAGCGAACCTAGCGCGCCGCCTCCTCGGCTCCGACGCAGCCCAGCTACCGGGGCTGGTAGCGGGCCAGCACCCGGGCTGCGGCCCGGGCGGCGAGGTCGGGGCCGCCCAGCTCCTCGTCGATCTCGACGATGGTGGCACCGGGACCGAGGCGCAGGAGGAGCCGCTCGAGCCAGGAGGAGCCGGCGACGGCGAGGGTCACCCGCATCCGCTGATCGTCCATCGGCTCGGCCGAGATGACCGGGTGGGCCTCGGCCACCCACCACGCCCATGGCGGCAGGTCCAGGACCACCCGGGGGGCTTCGTCGACGGTGCGGGCGCTGCGGTCGAGCGACGCCGGCGCCCCCTCGGTGCGGGCCGCGTCCTCGATGACCAGCTCCTGCATGCGGTCCAGCCGGAAGTTCCGCGCTGCGCCGGGATCGTGCGCCCATCCGGCCAGGTACCAGGCCGAGTGCTCGCTGAACACCTCCCAGGGATCCACGGTGCGCCGGGCCACCGCGTCGCGGCCGTAGGTCCAGTACACGAACGACACCTGCCGGTCCTCAGCGATGGCCTGGCGCAGCTGCCGACCCGGTTCGCCGCCATCGGGATCGAGCGCCACATCCACCGCCTGGCCCGGCTCGATGCCGAGGAGGTCCGCAAGCTTCCGCAGGGCCCGGGCCAGCGGGCCCGGCCCATCGCCATCGTCGCCGTCGGTCGCGGCATCGGCGTCAGCGTCGACCAGGGAATCGGCGGCGGCCACCAGGGCCAGGCCTTCGGCCGGCGTCAGGCGCATGGGCCGGCGGAACGAGAACAGGCGCACGAACACCCGGTCCTCCTCGAGGAAGACCTCGAAGGGCATCTCGTCGTAGAACGGCGAATCGGCGTTGATCATGTTGGCCAGGTCGAGCTCCTTGACCAGCTCCGCCTGGCTGAGCCCGAACCGCTCGCACAGCTCGCTGACGAGGGCGCCGTCGGGCTGCTGCGCCGACCACTGGAGGATGGCGAGGAGCCGTTGGAGGCGACCGGCGGCGGTGATGCGAGCTTTCGGGCTCACGACGCCACGTCCGGCTCGACGAGACGGGTGAGCCAGTCGACCAGGTCCTGTCGGAGCTCCTCGGGAGCCAGCACCTCGGCTCGGTCGAGGAAGGTGAGGAGCCACGAGCGGAAGCCGTCGCGGTTGGTGACGGTGAGGTCGACCACCAGCCCCTCCGGTCCGTCGGTGCGGATCGCGGTCGGTGGGACCTCGGTACGGACCGAGTGCGCCACCTCCGGGTCGAACCAGACGGTGGCGTCGACCGGATCTGACTGACCGCCCAGTGCCCAGGGGTCGAGTTGGAGGCCGGGCACGGCCTCCTCCGGGCGATCGAAGGCCCCGGGCGGATCGGTCACCTCGATGGCCCCCTCGATGCGGCCCATGCGGTACCAGCGGTCGTCGCCTCGCACCCGGTCGAAGCCGTTGAGGTACCACCGGCCCCGCACGAACTCGAGGCGGTACGGGTGCACCTCGCGGTCGGTGTCCCGGTAGCGGAACGTGATGACCCGCCGCTCCGCCACCCCGGTGAACGCTGCGACCAGATCCGGGTCGGCCGGCAGCTCGGCCTGGGGCGCGCTGCTCGTGCCCCCGCCCAGCTTGAACAGGGCGCGCTGGCCGGCTCCTCCGGCGAACCCGGTGGCGGCGGCCGCCAGGTTGAGGGCCTCGAGCTCGTCGGGCTCGAGGCCGGGGTCGCGCAGCTCGTAGTCCTGGATGCGGATCCGGTAGCCGAGCAGCGGCGGATCGGACCCGGCGATGGTCTCGACCAGGAGCGGGACCCCCATGTCGCGGAGCTCGTCCTTGTCCCGCTCGAACGCCCGCTTGAACGAGGCGTCCTCGTCGGGATAGCCGGGAACCCGGGACCGCAGATCGTCGGCGCTGATGGCGCGGGGCGCGCCCAGCAGGGCGTTCATGAGGCTGAGGAGCCGCTCGATCTTCTCCACGGCCGCCATGCCTAGCTGGTGGCGCCGGTCAAGAAGCGCACCGCCAGGTGGCCGGCGGCTGCAGCGGCGCGGAAGTACAGCGGGTCCTCGCTCGGTCCCCGGCCCATCGAGGTGACCTCCAGGCCGGCACCGGCCAGCAGCGCCCCCACCTCGCCCGGGTGGATCGGGTGCCAGCGGTGCCGCTCCCCCACGGGCTCGATGCCCGGCGGCAGGGCCACGTCGACCTCGGAGCGGACGGCGTCGAGCACGGTGCGGGAGTGGTGGCTGATGCCGCGGTGGCGGGGCCGCCCGTCGGCGTCGGAGGCCCGCAGGCAGCAGATCGGCCGCCCGCCCAGCCAGGCCGCCGCGTCGAGCGCCGGCGCGACCTCGAGGCCGGTGAAGCCCAGCTCGCTGGCCGTGCCGGCGATGCCGGGCCCCATCGCGACGATGATCACCTCGGCCTCCAGGCGGTGCCGGGCGAGCGCCAGCGCCGAGGGGACGTTGAGCGCCTCGAGGTCGCCGCCGAAGGCGTGCCCGGCCGACACGGTGCCGCTGAGCAGCCCGCCGTCGCGCAGGGCGATGACCTGGTCGCTCATCGCCATCGGCAGGGCGGCGCCGTCGGTCATCACGTACGCCGTGCGGGTGCCGGGCCGCAGCGCCCCGATGGCCGCCGCGGCGATGGGGAGCTGGCTGTGCACCCCGGCGACGATCACCGGGCAGCCGGTGAGGGAGCGGGGGACGCTCCCAGCCTCCTCGCCGGCCCCCGTGTCGACCTGGAGGCTCGTGTAGCGCAGCTTCATCAGGTGCCCCGGTCCCGGCTCCGACCACGGCCCCCGGCTGAGGTTCCAGTGGATGATGTGCCAGCCGCCGCTGCCCAGCCCGAGCTCGACCGCCGTGGTGTTCACCACGACCTGGTCACCCGGACCGACGGGGCCGGTGAGCTGGGTGAGGGCGTAGGCCCGACCACCGTCGTCGAGGCGCGTCCGCACGAAGCCGTCGCGCTCCTCGATGATCTCGGTGACGGTGGCCTGGCGGTACGAGGGCACGCCGACCTACAGCGACGCGATCAGCTTCTCGACCCGCTCGTCGTGGGCCTTGAACGGGTCCTTGCAGAGGACAGTCCGCTGCGCCTGGTCGTTGAGCTTCAGGTGCACCCAGTCGACCGTGTAGTCGCGCTTGCGCTCCTTCGCCTTGCGGATGAACTCGCCGCGCAGCCGGGCCCGCGTGGTCTGCGGCGCCTCGTCGGTGGCGATCTCGATCTCCTCGTCGTCGCACACCCGCTCGGCCATCCCCCGGTCCTGCATCCGGTAGAAGAGGCCGCGGTCGCGGTTGATGTCGTGGTACTGGAGGTCGATCAGGGCGACCTTCGGGTCCGACAGCGGCAGGTCGTGGCGCTCCCGGTACCCCTCGATCAGCTTGTACTTCATGACCCAGTCGGCCTCACGGTCGAGCGAGAGCGGGTCTCGCTCGATCGAGGTGATGGCGTGCTCCCACGCGTCGAGCGCCATCTTCTCCTCGGGGCTGAGGCCCCGGGTCTCGGCGTAGCGGATGGCCCGCTGGAGGTACTCGCTCTGGATGTCGAGCGCCGAGACCTCCCGCCCGTTGGCCAAGCGGACCCGCCGGGTGCAGGTGATGTCGTGGCTGATCTCGCGGATGGCGCGGATCGGGTTCTCCAGCGTCATGTCCCGCAGGACCACGTTGGGCTCCTCCAGCATGCGCAGCAGCAGCGAGGTGGCGCCCACCTTCAGGAAGGTGGCGTGCTCGCTCATGTTGGAGTCCCCCACGATCACGTGGAGCCGCCGGTACTTCTCGGCATCGGCGTGGGGCTCGTCGCGGGTGTTGATGATGGGGCGGCTCCGGGTGGTGGCGCTCGACACGCCCTCCCAGATGTGCTCGGCCCGCTGGCTCAGCGAGAACATCGCGCCCCGGGCGGTCTGGAGGACCTTGCCGGCCCCGGCGTAGATCTGGCGGCTCACCAGGAACGGGATCAGCACCTCGGCGTAGTGGCCGAAGTCATCACGACGGCTGGTGAGGTAGTTCTCGTGGCAGCCGTAGGAGTTGCCGGCGGAGTCCGTGTTGTTCTTGAAGAGGTAGATCGTGCCCCGGATGCCCTCCTCCTGGAGGCGTTCCTCCGCGCTGACGAGCAGCTGTTCGAGGATGCGCTCCCCCGCCTTGTCGTGGATCACGAGCTGGCGGACCGAATCGCACTCCGGCGTGGCGTACTCGGGGTGGCTGCCGACGTCGAGGTACAGCCGGGCGCCGTTGGCGAGGAAGACGTTGCTGCTGCGGCCCCAGGAGACGACGCGCCGGAAGAGGTACCGGGCGACCTCGTCGGGACTCAGGCGGCGCTGGCCGCGAGACGTGCAGGTGACCCCGTACTCGTTCTCGATCCCGAAGATGCGGCGCTCCACGGCGCCACCGTACCGGCGGGAGCGGCAGCTGCGATGCCACCGCCCCCGTCAGCACGACGAGGCGAGCCTCAGAAGTCGCAGGCCGAGGTCAGCTCGTCGTTGAGCTCCTGCGACGGGTACTTGGTGTCGATCTCGCCGAACGAGTCGGCGACGGTGTTGACCTCGTCCTGGAAGCGGGTGGTGAGCTCCTCGGCATCGGCCTGGAAGGCGGTGGCGTCGTCGGTGCTCAGGGCCTCGGAGTCGGCCTTGGCGTCTTGTGCCGCGGCATCGAACGCCTCGAACTTCTCGACGAGGTCGGCCACCAGCTGGTCTCCGTCCTCGATGTCGGGGGCGCCGGCGCTCTCGAGATCGCCGATCAGGGTCTGCGTCGCGGTGGACGCGGTGCCGAACAGATCGGCGATGGCGGTCTTGGCACCCTCGACGTCGCCGGGCGTGATGTCGGTGCCGACGCGGTTGCTGGCGTCCTCGATCTCGCTGAGCCAGGTGCTGAACGTGCCGCAGAACGAGTCGGCCCACTCGGCCACCTCGACGGTGTCACCCGCGGGCTCGGCCTCGGTCGTGGTGGTGGTCGCCGCTTCCTTCTCCGCGACGGTGGTGGTCGCCTTGGTGTCGGATGCGTCGCTGCCGCCCGACGCACCGCAGGCGCCGAGGAGCGTGATGGCCGCGGCGACCGCGACGATGGAGAGGGTCTTGCGCATGGGATGCTCCTGATGAGAAGGGACGACCGTCGGTCAGGACGGACGCGCCGAACCTAGTGCCTGGACAGATGTCCTTCCGCGGTTCCGAGCCCGTCAGGCGTCGGTGCCGAGCAGCGCCGCGACCTCGGGATCGGCCAGCCGCCGGAAGGCCCGACGGGTGGCGGTGCGCTCGAGCAGCGCCACCTCGAGGTCGCTGGAGCCGAGGGTCCGGTCCGGACCGGCCAGGGCGCCGACCGCGGCGATGAGCGCCGCGGCGAGGTCCGGGTTCTCCGGCAGGGCCGCGGTGAGGCGCTCCGCCACGGTCTCGGCGTCGCCGCCGAGGACTGCGGAGCCGGTCTCGTCGATCACCGTGCCGTCGTAGAGGAGGTGGAAGAGCTGGTCCTCGTCGGGCCCGGCGCCGACCTCGGCCACGAGGATCTCGACCTCGAGCGGCTTCATCTCGTGGGTGAAGACCTGGCCCAGGATCTGGGCGTACTGGTTCGCCAGGCTGCGGGCGTCGACGTCCTCCCGGGAGAACGAGTAGCCCTTGAGGTCCGCGGCCCGCACGCCGGAGATGCGGAGCTGGTCGAACTCGTTGTACTTGCCGACCCCGGCGAAGCCGATGCGGTCGTAGATCTCCGAGACCTTCCGCAGGGTGCTCGATGGGTTCTCGGCGGCGATCACGATCCCCTCGGTGCAGATCGCGGCGACCAGGCTCCGGCCGCGGGCGATGCCCTTGCGGGCGTAGTCGGCCCGGTCCTTCATGACCTGCTCGGGTGCGACGTAGAACGGCATGCTCATCGGTTGCCACCACCTTGGGTGAGGGCCGCGAACCGTTCGGCCAGTTCCTCGTCGGACACCCGGGTGAAGCCCTCGACGTCGATGGTGGCGATGACCGGCCAGATGCCTCGGACCGGGTCGGGTCCGCCGGTGGCGGAGTCCTCGTCGGCGGCGGTGATGAGCGCCTTCAGGGCCAGGTCGAGCGTCGCCGCGCGGTCCAGGTCGGCGGCGAAGCCGAGCTTCACCACCGTGGCCGCATGGAGCCCGCCCGAGCCCGACGTGGCGTAGTCGTTCTCCTCGTAGCGGCCACCGGTGACGTCGTACTGGAAGAGCCGGCCCACGCCCCGCCGGATGTCGTAGCCGGCGAACAGCGGCACGACGGCGAGGCCCTGCATGGCCGCCGGCAGGTGGTTGCGCACCATCTGCGACAGCTGGTTGGCCTTGCCCTCCAGCGAGATCGCCTGGCCCTCGACCTTCTCGTAGTGCTCGAGCTGCAGCTGGAAGAGCTTGACCATCTCCATCGCCGGTCCGGCCGCACCGGCGATGGCGACGCCGGACCAGCGGTCGGCCGGGAACACCTTCTCGATGGAGCGGTGCGAGATGAGGTTCCCCGAGGTGGCCCGCCGGTCGCCGGCCATGACCACCCCGTCGGCGTACCGCACGGCCACGACCGTGGTCCCGTGGGGGATCGCCCCCGCCGCGCTCACCGGGCCATCGGGGATGGCCGGGTTGAGGCCCGACGCACGCAGCAGCGCCGCGAAGTCCGGACCCGGATCATTCGTGGGAGGGAACGAGGGAATCTGCATCGCCGGGCACCCTAACGGGCCGGTGGGCAGGTCCGGCGCAGGCCGTCGGGCCTACTGCCCGCCCTTCTGGACGTAGCTGCGGACGAAGTCTTCGGCGTTGGTCTCGAGGACCTCGTCGATCTCGTCGAGGAGGTCGTCGATGTCCGCCTTGAGCTTCTCGCCGGTCTCCGAGGTGGCCGGGGCGTCCACGACCTCTTCGGTCTCGCGGGCCGGAGCGGCCTTGCGCTTCTGTTCCCGTTCAGCCATGAGATGCCTCCTCCTCAGCCGTTCAGCCGAGCCAGGAGCTCAGCCGGATCGGCGCTTTCGTCCAACACGGTACCCACGCCGGCGCGAGTCCCACGCAACGGTTCCATCATCGGGACCCGGCGCAGCGACGACTGGCCGATGTCGAACACGATGGAGTCCCAGTTGGCGGCGACGACCTGGTCCGCCCACCGCTTGAGGCAGGTGCCGCGGAAGTACGCCCGGGTGTCGGTGGGCGGGTCCGTCATGGCGCGGTGGACCTCGTCGTCATTGGTGAGGCGGCGGAGCCCGACCCGGTCGGCGAGGGACCGCTCGGGCCGCATGTCGTGGTACTGGAGGGCGAGCCCGGCCAGGCGCTGGTCCTCCCAGCCGAGGCCGTGTCGCTCCCGGTAGCCGTCGAGCAGCCGGTACTTGGCAACCCAGTCGAGGCGGTCGGCGAGGTCCATCGGATCGCGCTCGAGCCCGCTGAGCACCGTCTCCCACTCCAGCAGGACCTGGGCGCCCACGTCCCCGCCCACCGCGTCGAGCCCGTGCTGGTCGGCCCACTTCTTGGAACGGTCGAGCAGCTCCCACTGGAGATCCATGGCCGTGATGGTGGACCCGTCGATCAGCTCCAGGGGGGCTCGGAGGGTGAGGTCGTAGGACACCTGGCGCATGGCCGCCACCCCGCTGCGGAACGTGAACACCTTCGGCAGGGCCTCGTCCTCGATCATGCTCAGCACGAACGCCGTGGTGCCCACCTTCAAGAAGGTGGCGGTCTCCGAGCAGTTGGCATCGCCGGTGATGACGTGGAGCCGGCGGTACTTCTGGGCGTCGGCGTGGGGCTCGTCGCGGGTGTTGATGATGGGGCGCTTCAGGGTGGTCTCCAGCCCGACCTCGGCCTCGAAGAAGTCGGCGCGCTGGGTGAGCTGGTAGGGCACCTCGGCGGCCGACACCCCGGGTGCCTCGGAGCCGACCTTGCCGCTCCCGGTGAAGATCTGGCGGGTGATGAAGTGGGGGGAGGCGTGGGTGACGATGCGCCCGAACGGCGTCGAGCGGGCCATGAGGTAGTTCTCGTGGCACCCGTACGAGTTGCCCTTGCCGTCGGAGTTGTTCTTGTGGACCACGAGCTCCTGGCCCTCGGGGAGCAACCGGTTGGCGGCCACGATCGAGCGCTTGACGATCTCCTCGGCGGCCCGGTCGAACACCACCACGGCCCGGGCGTCGGCGCACTCGGGCGTGGAGATCTCCGGGTGGGCGTGGTCGACGTAGTACCGGGCCCCGTTCGTGAGCACGGCGTTGACCAGATGGGTCTCCACCGCCGGTGGTGACGACGGGCCCGAGGCGCCACGGGCGTCGTTGCCCGGTTGCTCGTCCTCGAAGTCCCAGCCCACCTTCGGGCCGGCCTTGCGCTCGCGCTCGAGCTCGCCGACGTAGGCGTTGATCAGCAGCGAGGACGCGGTGACCGGGTTCGACTCGCCTCCGCCGCGCACGACGATCCCGTACTCGGTCTCGATCCCCAGCACCTTCGGCAACGCCATGGGGCGACCCTACCGGGAGGACCTACAGGTACTGACCCGTGCCGACCCGCTCGATGGCACGGCCGCCAGCGGGCTCCTGCTCGTCGGCGTGGCTGATGAGGGTGCGGATGTAGACGATCCGCTCGCCCTTCTTGCCCGAGATCTTCGCCCAGTCATCCGGGTTGGTGGTGTTGGGCAGGTCCTCGTGCTCCTTGTACTCCTGGTGGATGGAGTCGATGAGGTCCTGGGTCTTGATGCCGCGGGTTCCGTCAGCGATGAGGCGCTTGATGGCGAGCTTCTTGGCCCGGCGGACGATGTTCTCGATCATGGCTCCGGACGAGAAGTCCTTGAAGTACATGATCTCCTTGTCGCCGTTCTGGTACGTGACCTCGAGGAACTGGTTCTCCTCGTCGTCGCGGTACATCTCCTCGACGGTGCGCTCGATCATCGCCTGGACGCACTTGTGGGGGTCGCCCCCGCCGAGCTCGCGGACCTCGTCCTGGTTGAGCGGCAGGTCGGCGGTGAGGTAGCGGCCGAAGATCTGGGCCGCGTCCTGCTCGTTCGGGCGCTCGATATTGATCTTAACGTCGAGGCGCCCGGGGCGCAAGATGGCCGGGTCGATGAGGTCCTCGCGGTTGGAGGCGCCGATCACGATCACGTTCTTCAGCGTCTCGACGCCGTCGATCTCCGCCAGGAGCTGCGGCACGATGGTCGACTCCATGTCGGAGCTGATGCCCGTGCCGCGGGTGCGGAACATCGAGTCCATCTCGTCGAAGAAGACGATGACCGGCCAGCCCTCCTCGGACTTCTCCCGCGCCCGCTGGAAGACGAGCCGGATCTGGCGCTCGGTCTCGCCGACGTACTTGTTGAGCAGCTCCGGGCCCTTGATGTTCAAGAAGTAGCTCTTGGCCTCGTGGTCGCCCGAGACCTCCGCCACCTTCTTGGCCAGCGAGTTGGCCACCGCCTTGGCGATGAGCGTCTTGCCGCAGCCGGGAGGGCCGTAGAGGAGGATGCCCTTGGGCGCCGGCAGCTTGTGCTCGGCGAAGAGCTCGTGGTGCACGAAGGGCAGCTCCACCGCGTCGGCGATGGCCTCGATCTGGGAGTCCAGGCCACCGACGTCGTCGTAGGAGATGTCCGGCACCTCCTCCAGCACCAGCTCCTCGACCTCGGGCCGGTCGATCTTCTCCACCACGAGACCGGACCGGGAGTCCATGAGCACGGTGTCGCCGACGCGGATGCCGCCGTCGACCACCTCCTCGAGCACCTCGCAGACCCGCTCCTCGTCGGCGCGCCCGACGATGAGGACGCGGCCCTCGGTCATCACCGTCTTGATGGTCACGACCTCGCCGGTGCGCTCGCTGGCGCGCGAGAGGATGACCGAGAACGACTCGTTGAGGGCGACCTCATCGCCCCGGCGCAGCTTCGTGAGCTCGTCGGGCATGGCGGCGACGCGCATCTTGCGCCCACCGGAGAACACGTCCACGGTGTCGTCGTCGGCGTTGACCCCCAGCACGGTGCCGTAGGCGGCGGGCGGCTGGGTGAGCTTGTCGACCTCTTCGCGCAGGGCGGCGATGTGGTCGCGCGCCTCGCGCAGGGTGTAGGTCAGCTTCTCGTTCTGGGTCACGGCCTGGGAGAGCTGGCCCTTGGTCTCCAAGAGGCGCTCCTCGAGCGTGCGGACCCGCTTGGGAGCGTCCTGGAGCCGCCGGCGCAGGCCCACGACCTCGTCTTCGAGCGAGACGGCCTGCTCTCGCAGCTCGTCGAGCTCGGCGGCCTGTTCGGCCAGCTGTCGTGCGGTGTCGTCGCTCATGGTGGACCACCTCTTGTGGGAGTCTGTCGGCGCTCCGCGGCAACCTACACGGTGCCTTCGCGGCTTCCACGGAGGGTCCCGACGCTTCACGCCGGCGAAACATCGGCGTCACGGCCGGGCCCTCGGCGCCGGTGCCCCTGAGGACGTGACGAACGCCCGTGGCCAGGGTTCCCGGGTTCTGGGAGTGGTCCGCTACGCTCCAACCGGCCAGGGAACCGTCGACGTGGCGGCTCCACCTGACGAGAGAGGCACACCCACATGAAGGTCTGGATCGACCAGGATCTCTGCACCGGCGACGGACTCTGCGAAGAGATCGCGCCCGACGTGTTCACGCTCCTCGACGATGGCCTCGCCTACGTCAAGGAAGGCGCCAAGATCTTCTCCGATCCGGGTGGCCCCGAGGGCCTCGCCGTGGTCCCCGCCGGGCAGGAAGAGGCGACCATCGAGTCCGCCGAAGAGTGCCCCGGCGAGTGCATCTTCATCGAGCTCTGAGGCGCCGCCCCTGAGAGGCCGACGTCGTGACCGGAGGGGCCCCGAGCGGGCCCCTCCGTCGCGTCTGGGCCGCAGCGGCCGCTACTCGCTGGGCAGGAGGCGCGCGTTGGTGAGGAAGCCGGTGTGGGCCACCATGCGGTGGTCCGGGCGGACGGACAGCCCGTCGATGTTCCAGCCGCGGTGGAGGACCTCCATGGTCTCGGCCAGCTCGAAGCCGCTGGCGACCAGGCGCTCGCGCAGCTGCACGGCCTGGGTGATGGCCGGCGTGTAGGCCACGAGGATCCCGCCGGGGCGCAGCGCCCGCTCCGCGTGGGGCACCACCAGCCACGGCTCGGGCAGGTCCAGGATGATCCGGTCGAACGACAGCTCGTCGATGCCCTCGTAGCAGTCTCGGACCTCGACCGAGTAGTTCGCCATCATCTCGGGCGTGCAGTACGCCTCCACGTTCTTGCGGGCACGTGCGGCGAAGTCCTCTCGGATCTCGTAGCCGGTGACCACGGCTCCGGCGCGCAGCAGGGTCATCGACAGGGCGCCGGACCCCACGCCGGACTCGATGACCCGGGCACCGGGGAAGATGTCCGCCTGCATGAGGATCGCGCCGAGGTCCTTCGGGTAGATCACCTGGGCGCCGCGGGGCATCTTCAACACGAAGTCCGACAGGGTGGGACGGAACACCGAGAACGTGGCACCCCGGGTCGAGCGAAGGGGTGCACCCTCCCCCTGGCCGATGATGTCGTTGTGCGGGATGAAGCCCGAGTGGGTGTGGAACTCGGCGTCGACCTCGAGGGTCACCAGGTACCGCCGCTTCTTGCGGTCGATCAGCAGGACCCGTTCCCCGGCGCGCAGGGATCGATCGGGCAGGGCGGCTTCGGTCACGAGGACCCCTTCACGGTGAGGGCGACGGGTTGGGCGCCGGCGGTGCGCCGCACGAGGAAGCAGAAGGCGCAGATCTCGCCGCTGCTCGGGCCACCGCACGACGAACAGGTCGTGAGCTCGACGGCGTCGGACCGCTCGGCGGTGGGGGCGGCCGCGGCGAAGTGGGCCTGCGCCCGGTCCAGGAACCCGAAGTAGAACGCCTGCTTGCTCCCGGGCGACTGGGCCTCGATGGCGTTGAGGGCCTCTTTGTACCCGAGGTGCTTGTTGCCAGCCGCCATCGGGCACTCCTCGACGATGTAGTCGATGCCGCGCAGCACGCAGTAGGCCACCATCTCCCGCTCTCCCAGCCGGACCAGCGGCTTCACCTTGCGGGGGAAGCCGCTGCGGGCGGGCAGCACGGGGAGCTGGCGGGCCAGGTAGTCCGTCTGCCAGCGCAGGGTGTTGCCGAACAGGACCGCCGCCTCGTCATCGAGGTTGTGCCCGGTGACCACGGCGTCGTAGCCGCCCTCCACCGCGGCCTGGTCGAAGAGGTGGCGCTTGGAGAGGCCGCACGCGGAGCACGGCACCCGCTTGGTGACCTTGGCTGCGGTGGGCACGTCGTAGTCGTACGCCTCGCGCAGGTCGATGATCTGCAGCGGCCAGCCCCGCTGCTCGGCGAAGGCCCGGGTGGTGCGGCCGGATTCGTCGCTGTACTCGCCGATGCCCAGCCCGATGTAGAGGCCGTCGGCGTCGTAGCCGAGCTCTCGGAGGATGTCCCACACCGCGAGGGAGTCCTTGCCGCCGGACACGGCGACGAGGAGCCGAGCGCCCGGCTCGAACATCTCGAAGTCCTTGATGGCCCGGGCCACCTGGTCCCGGCACAGCCGCAGGAAGTGCTCCGAGCAGAAGTTGGCGTTGTGGCGCCGGATGTCGATGACGGCCGGCTCCCGGCAGACCCGGCACTTCACGTCGCACCGCCCGAGATGACCGGCCGGATCTCGACCTCGTCGGCGTCCTCGAGCACGGCGTCGCCAGGGACGAGCGTGCCGCTGCGGATCACCAGCACCGTCTCCCGGTTCAGCTCGAGCCGCTGCAGGAGCGCGACGATGCTGACGGGACCGGGCACGTCGAGCGTGCGCGAGGGGTTGCGGAGGTGGACCTTCACACGAGCCATCCTGGCGCGGCCGGGCCCCGCCGAGGAAGTGCGACCGTCAGTCGGCGACGACCGTGTCGGCCGGCTTCGCCTTCTTCGGCCGCTTCGCCTCCTTGCGGGCGACCCTGGCCTGCAGCTTGGCATCGGCCTTGGTGGCCTTCTTGTCCCGCTTGGCCTGCACCTTGGCAGCCTCGGCCACCGCCTTGCGGTGGCGCTTCTTGGCCCGCCGGCCCTTGGGCTCGGGCGCCTCCGAGAGCGAACCGAGCGTCGGCCGGTTGTTGGCGATGATCAGGCGCTCGCCGGGACGGAGCGGCTCGGAGATGAGCAGCTCCTCGCGCCGGCCGGCGAGGCGCCGGATGGCGCGCAGCGTCCAGAGGCCGGTGCCCACGTACAGCCACGTCTTGCTCCCGTGACGCCCCTTCGACATGCCGAGGTGCTCCAGGCGGCGGAGGACCCCGACGTGGGCTGCCTGCGCATGGGGGACCTTCTTGGTGCGGGCCATCAGAAGCGACGGACCTCGATCATGGTGGTCTTGCGGCGGCCGCGGCTGCGACCGAACAGGAACACGCCGATGACCACCGCGGCGGCGACAACCGCGCCGACGCTGATCGCCGTGGTCTTGGCATCCTCGGCGATGTCGTCGACGTCGCCGGTCAGCGTCCGGAACTTGGCCTCGATGTCGTCGCGGGTGATCTTCTGCTGGACGTCGGTCATGCCGGCGCCTCCTCGTGGTGGAACGGGCGCTTGATGAACCAGACGGCGAGTCCGGCGGTGGCGAGGGCGAAGACGAAGCCGGCCAGGTAGGGCACCCACTCGAGGCTGCCGGTGAGGTGGTCTCCGGTCGATTCCTGGAGGGCCCGGATGATGGCCAGGGTGCCGAACCCGAGACCGAGGCACAGCGCGAGGGCGCCGCCGATGCCGAAGGCGAAGAACCGCTTCAGCATCAGGAGCGGGTCGACCATCTCCTGCTTGGCGTAGTCCTTGACGAGCTGCCAGAGGTCGGCGATGACCTCTCGCACCCCGTCGGGCTGTCCTGGCGTACCTGGAATGGCCACTTCGTCTCCTGGCGTCGGGCCGGACCTTCCTAGTTGGATCCGGGGTGGGGTGCAAGGACCTCCAGGTCACCCTGGCTGCCCGCACCCGGTCCCCTACCCCTCATCGGCTCGGAAGCACCACGTCGGTCTCGGCCTCCGCGGCGCAGCGGTCGAGGAGATCGCCAGCGCGCACGTCGGCGGCACGGATCGCGCCGACGACGCCGGGCATCGCACCGGCCGCGGGCGCCGCAGCGAGCGCGCCGACCTGCAGGACCTGCACCGCGTCCACGAGCGGGACCGGTGGCACCTCGTCGGTGGGGCACGGCGGGAGGTAGGTCGCGAGGATCTCACCCAGGAACGCCTGCGCCCGGATCGGGTCGCGGTCCTCCTGGTCCCCGTTGGCGATGTAGGCGAACGTGGCGACGTCGCCGTCGGGCAGCTCCACGAACCCGGCCAGCGACCGGACGCCGTTGAGGCTCCCGGTCTTCGCCCGGAGCTTCCCCTCGGCCTCGGAGCCCCCGAACCGGCTGGACAGGGTGCCGCTCTCGCCAGCCACGGGGAGCCGGCTGCCGATGGGTCCATCGATCCCGCCGGTGGCGTCGAGCACCCGCACCAGCTCGTCGCAGGTGACCTGGTTGGCCGGGTCGAGGCCCGACCCGTCGGCGACCCGGCCGCCCTCGGACGCCAGCCCGTCGGCCGACAGCCAGTCGGTCACCACCTGGGCCCCGGCGGCGGTCGTGCCGCCGGTGCCCTTGGCGACGCCGAGCTCCTTCGCCAGCATCTCGGCCGTCTGGTTGTCGCTGCGCACGAGCATGTCGCCGATGATGTCGACCAGCGGCGGGGAGTCGATCGAGGTGAGCACCTCGGCCCCGGCCGGGGCCGAG
>JAOBWH010000017.1 GCA_025463265.1 Ilumatobacteraceae bacterium | reverse complement strand
CCCGACCGCCGCAGCGTCCGTCGGGGGCGCGGTCATCGGGTGCTCCGGGTCCGGCGCCGAGGTCGCGCCCTCCGGCAGGGAACCGAGCGCCCCGCCCGGCTGGTCCTGCGGCCAGCGTCCCGGCGGCGCGCGCCGCATCGCAGTCGGGTGCCCCGCGCCCGGTCTCCTCGCGTCCGCAGCCATCGGCCCAGACGTCGCGAACCGTCGCCGGCCTCGCCGAGGCGAGCCGCGCCGACCGGAGCCGCACCGCCCGCCAGCGCGAGATCAAGCGCAACCGGCTCCTCGCCGGCGGCGGCGTGCTCCTCGTCCTCGTGCTGCTGGTCTACGGCTGCTCGAAGATCGGTGGCGACGGCGGCGCCGACACCACCGCCACCAAGGGAGGCTCGGGCCGTGGGTCGTCCGGTGGGGCGACGAAGGCCGAGACGGAGGCGGCGGCAGCGAAGGGCCTCGCGCCGAAGTCGGACTACGACGGCTGGGTCGATCCGCAGAGCTCGGGCGAGCCGTGGAGCACCTCGCTCACCGGCCAGCTGACGTTCCGCGGCAACCCCACCCGCAGCTACTACGGCCTCGGGCCGGTGCCCGAGAAGCCGAAGGTGCTGTGGCGCTACCCCGAGAGCGGCGGCATGTGCAGCAGCTCGCCCGTCGGCAACACCCCGCACAGCTGGTGCGGCTCCGGGTGGACCGGCCAGCCGTCGGTGTGGGAGCAAGACGGTGAGGTGAAGATCGCCGTCGGCACCTACGACCAGAACATCCACTTCATCGACGGGGCCGACGGCAAGGACTGGCTCGCCCCGTTCGACATGGGCGACATCATCAAGGGCTCGGTCACCCGCGACCCCGACGGCTTCCCGCTGCTGTACTCCGGCAGCCGGGCCGACTTCCACATCCTCGGCCTCGACCGCCCCGACGCCGCCG
This sequence comes from Ilumatobacteraceae bacterium, assembly GCA_025463265.1. Classification (GTDB taxonomy): domain Bacteria; phylum Actinomycetota; class Acidimicrobiia; order Acidimicrobiales; family Iamiaceae; genus Aquihabitans. The sequence goes on along the minus strand of JAOBWH010000017.1, from coordinate 2,591 downwards.
CCGACCTGTGGAGCATGAGCGCGGACAACGTGTCGCCGGTGAACGGGTGGAACGACGACTGGGACAGTTCGCCGCTGGTCATCGACGACTACCTGTTCGACGGCGGTGAGAACGGCCAGTGGTACATCTTCAAGCTGAACCGCAAGAAGGGCACCGACGGGCTGATCAGCGTCGATCCGAAGCTCGTGTTCAACGCCCCGTCCTGGGATGAGCAGCTGACGTCCGACCTGGCCGGATCCGGCGGCCGGGTGAAGGACACCGGGGTGGAGAACTCGCTCGCCATCTCCGGCAACACCGTCTACTTCGCCAACTCGGGCGGCCTGGTCCAGGGCTGGGACATCTCGAAGCTGAAGGAGGACCCGACGAGCGTGAAGCGGGTGTTCCGCTTCTGGACCGGCGACGACACGGACGCCTCGATCGTCATCGACAAGGAGGGGATGCTCTACGTCGCCTCCGAGCGCGAGCGGGGCTCCACCATGGACCGCTCCGATGAGGTCGGTCAGCTGATGAAGCTCGACCCCACCAAGCCCGACGATCCGCTGGTGTGGTCCATCAAGGACCCCGCCGAGCCCCAGGCGCAGGGCGACTGCGAGGAGTCCAGCTGCTACGGCATCTGGGGGACACCGGCCATCTCCGACGGCGTGATCTACGCCGGCACCAACCACGGGCGCTTCTTCGGCGCCGACATGGAGACCGGCGAGATCATCTGGGAGAAGAAGCTGCCCGGTCCCACCTGGCAGTCCCCGGTGGTGGTCGACGAGAAGCTCATCATGGGCGACTGCTCCGGCGTCCTCCACGCCTACGACATCGCCGACCCCAAGCAGGACCCGCCGGAGCTGTGGACCGTGGACCTCGAGGGTTGCATCGAGTCGACCCCCACGGTCTTCAAGGGGACGATCTACGTCGGCGCCCGCGGCGGCGCCTTCTACGCCATCGGCGACGAGTGAGCTGACCCCAGACCAGCCGCCGCCCCCGCTCGGAAGCGGGGGCGGCGGCTCGTCGCTGGCAGTGGTCGCCGGCGGCTACTCGCTGGCGATAGCGTCCAGCACGTTGAGCTTGGCGGCCTTCCGGGCGGGGTTGACCGAGGCGAGGACGCCCAGGCCGGCGCCGAAGATGACCACGGCCACCATGCCCCCGATGGGGACCTGGAACTCGGTGATCCCCTGGCTGGCCAGGGCCTTCACCATGGCGAAGCTCAAGGCGAGGCCGAGGCCGATGCCGATCACGGTGCCCATGAGGGCCACGATCGTGGCCTCCCAGCGCACCGACGACCGCAGCTGCGACCGGGTCATGCCGACCGCTCGGAGGAGTCCCAGCTCCCGGGTCCGCTCGTGGATGCTCAGCGACAGCGTGTTGGCGATGCCGATGAGGGCGATGATGATCGACACCAGGAGCAGCGCGTAGATCACGTTGAGCAGGGTGCTGATCGAGCTGACGATCCCGGACGTGAACTCGTCGCGGTCCTGCACCTTCATCGTCGGGTAGTCCTCGAGGACATCCTTGATGGGCTGGCGCAGGGCGGCGACGTCGCTGCCGGGCTCGGCGACGATGCCGAGCTGGAAGTCCGACGGCTCCGCCGACAGATCGTCGATGGTGGTGCGGTTGACGGTCCACGACCCGAGCAGGGCCGGGTCGTCGCCGAGCGCCTCGACCGTGAGCGTCTTGGTGCGGTCCCCGGGTGCCACCACCTTGATCTCGTCGCCGACCTCCAGGTCCTGGTCCTTGGCGATGGCGGCGTCGACGATGATGCCGTCGTCGGTGAGGTCCGACAGCTCGCCCTCGGCCATCTTCACCGTGAACACCTCGGGGTAGGTCTCGGTGTCGATGCCGTTGATCACCGAGTTGGGCTTGTCCCCGTTCGGCAGCTGCAGCTGGCCGAGGGCGATGCCCACCGCGGTCACCGTCTCGACCCCGTCGATCTCGGCCAGCTGCGGGCCGAGCTCCGGGCTCGCCCCAGCGAAGCTGAACTGGTTGATCGGCAAGATGATGTAGTCGCCCTTGAAGCCGTTGCCGATGGAGGCGCTGACCGACTTCTGGGCGCTGCTGGCGAACACGGTGATGAACGACACCAGCGCCACGCCGATGATCAGCGCGGATGCGGTGGAGGCGGTGCGGCGCGGGCTGCGCATGGCGTTCTGGCGGGCCAGGGTGCCGGTGATGCCCTTGATCTTCGGCAGCGGGCTGCCCACGAGGCGGGCGACGGGGGTGGCGATGATGGGGCCCGACACCAGCACGGCGACGATGAGCAGGAGGAGCCCGATGCCGACGCCCGGGATGACCGAGCTGGTGGGATCGGATCCGAACGCCGGGAGCACGAGCACGATCCCGAGGATCAGGAACAGCGCGCCGGCGACGGCGCGCACCCACGATCGGCCGGTCCGGTCGATCGACACGTCCCGCAGTGCCGCGATGGGGGGCACCCGGGTGGCCCGGATGGCCGGGAACACCGCCGCGATGGTGGTGATCACGAGGCCGGCGACCATGGCGTAGACGGCGATGATCGGGGTGACGACCAGGGTGGTCTGCGGCAGGCCGAAGCCGGCGGCGTCGAGCCCGGCGAAGGCGGCGATGGCGAGCAGCACGCCGCCCAG
>JAOBWH010000174.1 GCA_025463265.1 Ilumatobacteraceae bacterium | reverse complement strand
GGCGTACTCCACGTTCGCCAACCAGGGCCTGGCCAAGTCGCCGATCGTCGTCACCCGCGTCGAGTTCCCCGACGGCACCGTCCGCCGCTTCACCCCCCAGGGCAAGCAGGTCCTCACCCCCACCGAGGCCGGACGGGTCACCTACGCCCTGCGCCAGGTCATCGAGGGCGGCACCGGCAAGGACGCCAACTTCGGCCGCCCCGCCGCCGGCAAGACCGGCACCACCCAGAGCAACGTCGACGCGTGGTTCGTGGGCTACACGCCGAAGCTCACCGCCGCCGTCTGGATGGGCTACGTCGACAAGCTCCTGCCCATGGACAACGTGCACGGCGTGAAGGTGCAGGGCGGCAACATCCCCGCCGAGATCTGGCGGAAGTTCATGCAGTCCGCCACGGCGGACTACGACACCGGCGACTTCCGGGAGTTCGACCCCGAGGAGATCGGGGCCGGCGAGACGCTCGACCCCAACCTGGGGACCTCCGGCGTCATCGCATCAGGCGAGACGTCCGGAACCGGGACCGGGACCGGGACGGGAACCGGCACCAAGACCACGCAGCCGCAGACGACGACGCCCCAGACCACCCAGCCGCAGGCCACCACGCCTCAGACCACGGCGCCCGCCACCACCGCCCCGCCTACGACGGCACCGCCGACCACGGTCCCGCCCACGACGCCGGTCACCACGGCGCCCATCACGGGCACCGGCAAGGGCACCGGCCCGGACGACTGACCGGTCCGGCCCGGTCGAGCGTCCCCCGGGCTCCCCGCGCCACCACCGCCCGAGGTCCAGCCACCACGGCTCAGGGCTCGGCGGACACGTCCTGGTGCGGATAGGTGACGCGGCAGATGGCGCACCAGGTCTCGAACTCGTCCGACAGGCGGTGGCCGGCGGGCTGGTGCTGCTCGTCGACGATCACGTAGATCCGCTGCACGGTGGCCAGGTCCGGCCCGTCGTCACCACAGGAGTCGCACCGGTCGCTCATGGCCGCCACGGTAGCGACGGGAGGTCTGGTCTCGGACGCGTGCGGGAATGGATCCGGCGTGCGCCGCGGTTCTAGCGTGGGCACACCGCCGGTAGCCGAAGGGCATTGGACGGATCAGCAAGGGAGGCTCGCCATGAGCTCGACGTCATCCACCCCGGTCGCCACGCGCGCACCGATCACCGTTCCCGCCGTTCGGAACCGCAAGGTCCGCGACGGCGCCGAGCCGCTCGTGATGGTCACCGCGTACGACGCTCCCAGCGCTCGCGTGGCTGACGAGGCCGGGGTCGACATGATCCTGGTGGGCGACTCCGTCGCCATGGTCGTGCTCGGCTACGAAGACACCCTGCAGGTGAGCATCGATGACATGGCCCACCACACGGCCGCCGTCGCCCGGGCCAAGCCCCGTGCGCTGGTCGTCGCCGATCTGCCGTGGATGAGCTACCACGTGTCCACCGAGGACACGGTGCGCAACGCCGCCCAGCTGATCCGTGCCGGCGGCGAGTGCGTGAAGCTCGAGGGCGGCCGGAAGCGCCTCCCGATGATCGAGGCGCTCGTCGACGCCGAGATCCCGGTGATGGGCCACCTCGGGCTCACCCCGCAGTCCGTCCACGCCATGGGCGGCTTCAAGGTCCAGGGCAAGCAGACCGACGCCGCCATGGCGCTGGTGTCCGACGCCAAGGCGCTGGCCCACGCCGGCTGCTTCGCCATCGTGCTCGAGGGCGTGCCCACCGAGGTCGCCTCGCTGGTCACCGCAGCCGTCGACATCCCGATCATCGGCATCGGCGCCGGGCACGACTGCGACGGCCAGGTGCTCGTGTACCACGACGTCCTCGGCATCGAGGACCGGATGCTGCCCAAGTTCGTGCGCCGCTACGCCGACCTCAAGACCGCAGCGGTCGAGGGCGTTGCGGCCTACGCCGCCGACGTGCGCGACGGGAGCTTCCCCGCCGCCGCCGAGTCGTACCACCTCTCCGCGGAGGCGGCCGAGACGCTCGGTCTGTACGGGCGCCCGGCCTGAGCTGCTCCGCCCGGCGGAGCACCTGGTTCCCCAAGTAGCGTTGGCCGATCGACGCCCCACGCTCCACCTCTGAGCCGGCCTCGGCGCCCGAAGGCGGCCCGTCGCTCGCGCTGGTCATCGGCCTGGCGTTCGTCCTCGTCGGCATGGTGCTCGTCGCGGTCGCGTTCGTCCGTTCGAGCGCCGACACCCCGTCCGACGCGGCGGGCACGAGCCAGCCGGTCCCGGTCGAGGCTCCGGGTCTGGCGGCGGGCACCACGGCGCCCCTGGGAGGAAAGAGTCTCGGCGAGGGGGTTGCGGGCGAGGTGTCCGGGCGGACCCCGTTGCGCGGGTTCGGCGAGGTGTCGGCCACGGTCACCACCGAGAACGGCCGCATCTGCGAGGTCTGCCTCATGTCGGCCACCACCCCGGAGCAGCGCGAGCGCGGCCTGATGGAGGTCACCGACGAGGGGCTCGGCGGCTACGACGGGATGCTCTTCGAGTACGACGACGAGATCGACGGGTCGTTCTGGATGCGCAACACGCCCACGCCGCTGTCGATCGCCTACTTCGACGAGCAGGGCCGGCTGGTCGCCACCGCCGACATGGAACCGTGCGAGGACCGAGCCGACTGCCCCGGGTACCCCGCCGGCGAGCGCTTCGCCTACGCCCTCGAGGTGCCGCAGGGGATGCTCGACGAGGTCGGCGCCATCGGAGACGCGACCTTGCGCATCCACGCCCGCCGGTGCCCGCTCGCTGCGGGCAGCTGACGAGGTCGGGCGCCCGCCCGGCTTCGCTGTCAGACCCCCTGGGGACGATGGGGTCCCGATGAGGCTCGGTCTCCGGAGGTCCGCTAGGTTTGCCCGGTCCAATTGAAGCCCTTGCCCCATCGCCAATCCGGCACAGGGGCCCCGGAAGTAGCCGGGTCCAGGAGGTGATGCTCGCGATGCGAGCCTACGAAATGATGGTCATCTGCGATGGCGACTTGGAAGAGTCCGCTGTTCAGGGAGTGATCAACCAGGCCACGGCCCAGATCGAGTCTGCCGGCGGCACCGTCGTCAAGACCGACAAGTGGGGCAAGCGCCGCTTCGCCTACGAGATCAACCACAAGAACGAAGGGTTCTACGTGGTGTTCGAGATCGAGGCCGAGCCGGGTGCGCTCGACGACGTCGACCGCAACCTGCGCCTCGCGGACGACGTCGTCCGCCACAAGATCATCCGGCTCCCGGACTCCGAGGCGCATCGCCGCGGTCTCCTGGGGGCCCCTGCCCCGGCCGAAGCGGCCGGGTGACCAGGAGGACACCATGGACAACACCGTGACGCTCGTGGGCAACGTGACCCGCGACCCCGAGATCCGCTACACGCCCTCCGGCCAGACGGTCGCCACCTTCGGGTTGGCGGTCAACCGGCGCTGGCAGAACCGCCAGAACAACGAGTGGGAGGAGCAGACCTCCTTCTTCGACGTCAAGTGCTGGTCCCAGATGGCCGAGAACGTGGCCGAGTCCGTGCAGAAGGGCACCCGCGTCATCGTGACCGGTCGCCTGGAGCAGCGCTCGTGGGAGACCGACAGCGGCGACAAGCGATCCAAGGTCGAGGTGGTGGCCGACGAGGTCGCCCCCAGCCTTCGGTGGGCGACGGCCACCGTGAACCGAATCGAGCGCAGCCAGGCCGGTAGCGGCGGCGGCGCAGGCAACAGCGGTGCGGGCCGACCCGTCGCCAACGAGGCCACCACCTACGACAACGAGGAACCGTTCTGATGGCACCCAAGCCGAAGCGCGCCAAGAACAAGGACAACGCGCGCCGCTCCAAGAAGAAGATCAGCATCCTGAGCTCCGAAGCGGTCGACTACGTCGACTACAAGGACGTCAACCTGCTCCGCCGGTTCATGTCCGACCGGGCCAAGATCCGCGCTCGCCGCGTCACGGGCAACAGCGCCCAGCAGCAGGCGACCATCGCCATGGCGATCAAGAACTCCCGCGAGATGGCCCTGCTCCCCTACGCCAGCCGCGTCACGCAGCAGCGTGGTGGCCGCGGCGGCGAGCGTGGCGGCGAGCGCGGCATCCGTGCCGACGGCCCGCCGCCCCGTCCCACCGCTCCGCCGCCCACGGGTGGCGACGAGCTCGGTGACGAGCTCGGTGGCGAAGAGTTCGGCGCCGAGATCGAGACCGCGGAGGCCGAGGCCTGATGCGAGTCATCCTGCGCGCCGACGTCAAGGGCGTCGGCAACAAGGGCGACGTGGTCGACGTCTCCAACGGCTACGGCCGGAACTACCTCCTGCCGCGCGGGCTGGCCTTCCTGGCCAGCGCGGGCGCCGAGGCGCAGGCCGAAGGCATGCGCCGCTCGCGGGACACCAAGGATGCTGCGGACCGCTCTGCGGCCGAAGAGGTCGCCAAGGCCCTCGTGTCGTCGCCGGTCACCATCCCCGCTCGCGTGGGCGCCGACGAGAAGCTGTTCGGCTCGGTCACCTCGGCGGACATCGCCGATGCGGTGGCTGCGCAGACGGGGGTCGAGATCGACCGCAAGCAGCTCCAGCTCGCCGAGCCCATCCGCACCGTGGGCACCCACCTCGTGCCGCTGAAGCTCCACGCCAATGTGGAGTTCCCGGTCACGGTCGAGGTCGTCCCGGCCTGATCTGCCCGCTGACCTGCCCGTCGACCTCGGTCGTCGGGCAGGTTGCGGTTTTCCCCAACCATCCACAGCTCGTCACGCAGCGTGACCGGCGCCGGGGACCAGCCACTGGCGGAGGTGGAGTCCCTTCGACGCGCCGGTGAGCCCTTGTGCGAGGCCGACGGGCCTTGGCAGTCGCAGCGGGGCCGGTGCGGAGGGTCACCAGACGCCTCCGTTCCGTAGGGGCGTTCTCCCCAGGTGATCCACAAGCAGTTGGCACTCGTTATCCACAGGCGATGTGGCGGAGAGTAGAGACCTCATGGACGACGCCCCACCGGACTACGACGAACCCCACTACGACGACGAGCCGCCGGCCCGCCGTTCCGGTCCCGGGGGCGGTTCGGGCGGCCGGTCGAGCGGTGGGGGCGGCCGGGTGCCGCCCCACAACCTGGCTGCCGAGGAGTCGCTGCTCGGGGCGATGCTGCTGTCGCGCACGGCGATCGACATCGCGTCGGAGTCGGTGGCGCCGTCGGACTTCTACAAGCCCGCCCACGGCCACATCTACGAGGTCATCACCTCCCTGTCGGCGCGCGGCGAACCGGTCGATCCCGTCACCGTCGCCGACGAGCTGTCCCGCCACGACCTGCTCGACTCCATCGGTGGTCCAGCCGCGCTCATCAACCTGCAGTCGGCCACCCCGGCGACCTCCAGCGCCGCCCGCTACGCCAAGATCGTCGAGGAGCACTCCCTGCTGCGCGGGCTCATCGGCGTCGCCGGCGAGATCGCCGAGATGGGCTACGACGTCCCCGACGACGTCCCCAAGGCCATCGACCGGGCCGAGTCGCTGGTGTTCGAGATCGCCCAGCACCGTCAGACCGATTCCATGTCGCGGCTGCACGACCTGCTGGACCAGACGGTCGACAGCCTCGAGGCGCTCTACGAGCGGGGCGACGCCATCACCGGCACGCCCACGGGCTTCGTCGACTTCGACGAGCTCACCTCGGGCCTCCAGCCCAACGCCCTCATCGTGGTCGGAGCCCGTCCCGGCATGGGCAAGACCAGCTTCGCCATGGGCATGGCCGGCCACGCCGCCATCGAGGAGGAGCGGCCGGTCCTGTTCTTCTCGCTGGAGATGAGCCGCGTCGAGCTGTCGCAGCGCCTGCTGTGCTCCGAGGCGCGGGTCGACTCCCGGAAGGTCCGCAACGGCCGCCTCACCGACGACGACTGGAGCCGCATCAGCCACGCCATCGGTCGCATGGGCGAAGCGCCGCTCTGGATCGATGACAACCCGAACGTGACGGTGATGGAGATCCGGGCCAAGGCGCGCCGACTCCAGTCCCGCATCGGCTCGCTCGGCATGATCGTGGTCGACTACATCCAGCTCATGAGCGGCAACTCGCGCGCCGAGAACCGCCAGACCGAGGTGGCCGAGATCAGCCGTGGGCTCAAGATCCTCGCTCGAGAGCTCCAGTGCCCCGTGGTCGCGCTGGCTCAGCTCAACCGTGGCCTCGAACAACGGGCCGACAAGCGCCCCATGCTCTCCGATCTGAGAGAGAGTGGATCGCTCGAGCAAGACGCCGACATCGTCGTGTTCCTGTACCGGGACGAGCACTACAACCCGGACTCCGCGGACCGCGGCACGGCCGAGGTGCTGGTGGCCAAGCACCGTGCCGGCCCCACGGGCATGATCCGCCTCGCCTTCCTCGACCACTACACCAAGTTCGCCAACATGGCCCGCGAGTAGCCGAGGCGGTGTCGGACCGGGCGCTACTGCGACTCCGCTGCTGGCGCAGCCAGCGAAGGCCGGACCGCCGCTTCGGTGCCGGCCCAGCTGGCCAGGAGGCCGAGGGCCTCGTGGGACGGTGAGGCGGGCTCGGCGGTGTAGACGGTCATGGTCTGGCCGGCGTCGCTGGGCAGGTCGAGCGCCTCGAACGACAAGGTGAGGGCTCCGACGACGGAGTGGTGGAACTGCTTGACCCCGGTTCGGTGGAGGTTGACGTCGTGGGCGGCCCACCGGACCCGGAACTCGTCGCTGCGGGTGGAGAGCTCGCCGATGAGGTCGGTGAGGCGCTTGTCGTAGGGGTCCCGCCCGGCGGACTGGCGCAGGATGCCGACGGTGTCGGCGGCGATCTTGTTCCAGTCGCCGAAGAACTCGATGGCCTTCGGGCTGAGGAACACGAACCGGGCGGTGTTCGGCGGCGCGATGGGGTCGGCGTAGATGTCGGAGTAGAACGCCCGGCCGATCCGGTTGGAGGCGAGGACGTCGAGGCGGTCGTTGCGGACGAACGCAGGGGTGTCGACCATGGCGTCGAGGATCTGCTGGACGACGGGCCGCACCCGCTCCTGGGCCGGTTTGCGGCGTGCGGGGGCGTTGGCCTGGGCGGTGCGCACGAGGTCGTAGAGGTGGGTGCGCTCGGCCTCGTCGAGCTGCAGGGCACGGGTGATGCCTTCGAGCACGTCCTCGGAGACGCCTCGGGCGGTGCCGCGCTCGAGGCGGGTGTAGTACTCGACGCTGATGCCGGCGAGCATCGCCACCTCTTCGCGTCGGAGGCCCTTGACCCGGCGGTTGCTGCCGTAGATGGGGAGTCCGGCCTGGTCAGGCGTGATGCGGGCGCGGCGGGTGGTGAGGAACTCCTTGATCTCGCCACCGGTCTGCATGGGTCCAGCGTACGGAGGGCACCAGGTCCGAGGGAGTCCCTGGCAGTACCTGTCTCAACCGGGACTCCCACCTGCGCCCGAGCCGTGGTTGGTTGGGTCCCGAAACGAGACGCGAGGAGCGAGACATGCGAGCAGCCATCTTCGAAGGGCCCCGATCGATCACCGTCGGCGACCGGCCCGACCCGGTCATCGAGCACCAGACCGATGCCGTGGTGCGGGTCGTGATGGGCTGCGTCTGTGGCTCGGACCTCTGGTACTACCGGGGTGACTCGGAACACGCGGTCGGCTCGATCGGCCACGAGTTCATCGGCGTCGTCGAGGAGCTGGGGTCCGAGGTCACCGGCGTGTCGGTCGGCGACCTGGTGATCGCCCCGTTCATCATCAGTGACGGCACCTGCCCCCACTGCCAGCACGGGGCGACCGTCGCCTGTGTCCAGGGCGCGATCTTCGGCAACGGAACCATCGACGGTGGCCAAGGCGAAGCAGTCCGGGTGCCGCTCGCATCGGGCACCCTCGTCCGGGTCCCTGGTTCCGGGCACGACGACGCCACGCTGCGGTCGCTGCTCACCCTCTCGGACGTGATGAGCACCGGGCACCACGCAGCGGTCAGCGCCGGGGTGCAGCGCGGCGACACGGTCGCCGTCGTCGGCGACGGCGCCGTCGGGCTCTCCGCTGTGCTCGCGGCATCGCGCCTCGGGGCCGAGCGGGTCATCGCGCTCAGCCGCCACGCAGACCGCCAGGCGCTCGCCACCAAGTTCGGAGCCACCGAGATCGTGTCAGCCCGAGGCGAGGAGGCCGAGGCCGCGGTCCTCGAGATGACCGGAGGTGTCGGCGTCGACGCAGCGCTCGAGTGCGTCGGCACCGGCCAGGCCGTGTCCACGGCGTTCGCCATCGCCCGGCCCGGCTCGACGGTCGGCATGGTCGGCGTCCCCCACGACGTCGACCTCCCGTTCGAGCCGGCGTTCTTCCGCAACATCGGCTGGCGGGGCGGCCCGGCCCCATCGCGGATCTACATCCCCGAGCTGATGCCCGACGTGCTCGAGGGCCGCGTCGACCCCGGGCTGGTCCTCGACTACGAGACCGGCCTCGACGGCATCGCCGATGCCTACTCGGCCATGGACGAGCGTCGCGCCATCAAGTCCCTCATCCGGGTCGGGAGCGTCTGATGGTCGCCTGGCCCGCCGACGACTCGGACCGCCTCCAGGACGACCGGTACGGGGCTCGCATCATCGGCCACGTCATCGACCTCGACGCCGAAGCCGTCACCATCCGCCTCATCCCCCACGACTGAACACCGAGGAACGCACCATGGAGAAGCTCGATCGACCGACATCCACCACGGGACCCGCCGAGTGGTTCACCGGCGACGTCTCCTTCGAGGCGCTCGTCCCGATGGACGGACGGGCCCAGGGCCGATGCAACGTCGTGCACTTCGCGCCCGGCGCACGCACCGCCTGGCACCGCCACGTCAACGGCCAGTGCCTCCACGTCACCGAAGGCACCTGTCTCACCCAATCTCGCGGCGACAGCGTGGTGATCGCCCGCACCGGCGACACCGTCTGGTGCCCTCCCGGCGAGTGGCACTGGCACGGTGCCGCCCCCGACACCCACATGACCCACCTGGCCATGTGGGACGGACTCGCCGACGGCCAGACCGGCCCGGAGACCGAGTGGGGCGACCACGTGACCGACGACGAGTACCGCAGCCCCGCAACTGCCTGACCCCCCGCACGACCCAAGAGGAACCTGATGCCCTCCACCAACGTCACCGTCGTCATCGGCGCAGGCTCCATCGGCCAGGCGATCGCCCGGCGCGTCAGCGCTGGCAACCACGTCGTGCTCGCCGACCTGCGCCAAGCGAACGCCGACACCGCAGCCGAGACGCTCGCCGACGCCGGCTACGAGACCAGCGCCACCACCGTCGACATCTCGGACCGGGACTCGATCCAGGCACTCGTCAAGACCGCGACGGAGCTCGGCGCCATCACCCGGGTCATCCACGCCGCAGGTGTGTCGCCGAGCCAGGCACCGCCTGCCGCCATCCTCGCCGTCGACCTCTACGGCACGGCCGTGCTCCTCGAAGAGTTCGGCAACGTGATCGCCGACGGCGGTACGGCCGTCGTCATCGCCTCCCAGTCAGGGCATCGCCTCGGTGCCCTCACCGCAGCAGAGGACGCCATGCTCGCCACCACCCCCGCCGACGACCTCCTTGCGCTGCCGATGCTGCAGCCCGATCAGGTCACCGATCCTCTCCACGCGTACCAGCTCGCCAAGCGCGCCAACGCGCTGCGCGTGAAGGCCGAAGCAGTCCGCTGGGCCGAGCGCGGCGCGCGGGTCAACACCATCAGCCCCGGCATCATCATCACCCCGCTCGCCCACGACGAGCTCTCCGGACCGCGCGGCGCCGGCTACCGGGCCATGCTCGAACGCTCACCCGCCGGACGTGCTGGCACCCCCGATGAGGTCGCCACCGTCGCAGCCCTGCTCATGGGCGCCGATGGCGGCTTCATCACCGGCGGCGACTTCCTCGTGGACGGCGGTGTCACGGCCTCGTGGTTCTACGGTCCGCTGGCCCCGACCTGAAACGAGGTCTCGCCGCTCGAGCTGCTCGTCGACCTCGTCTTCGTCCTTGGGGCTGCGGTGGGGCCGGTCCCGGCCAACCTGGCCCTACGGACGCAGGTCGCCGCCCTCGCCCGGAGACGGGCGCCGTTCGGCGGTACGGTCGGTGATCGTGACGACCCAGCACGTGACCTCGGCGGACGGGGCGGTCATCGCGTGCGACGTCGTGGGCGACGGGCCGGTGGTGGTCCTGGTCGCCGGCATCTTCTGCACCCGCCAGACGCTCGCACCGCTGGCCGGCGCGCTCGCCGATGCCGGGCACCTGGCGATCACCTACGACCGGCGCGGACGCGGTGACAGCGGTGGCGCCGGTCCGGCGCCGTCGCCGGCCGATGCCGTGGCCCGCGAGGTGGAGGACCTGGCGGCCGTGATCGGCGCCGTGGGCGGGCGGGCCGCCCTCTACGGGCACTCGTCGGGAGCCTGCCTCGCGGCCCGGGCTGTCGCGGCCGGCCTCGCCGTGGACCGCTTGGTCCTCCACGAGCCGCCCTGGTCCGACGACGATCCGGAAGCCAGCCGCGAGCTGGACCGCACCATCCGGGAGGCGGTCGCACAGGGGCGCCTGGGCGACGCCGTCCGCGCGTTCCTCGCCGACGTGGGCATGCCGCCGGACGTGCTGGCGGCCACGGCCGCCGATCCGGCCATGCTCGCGATCGCGCCGACGATGCCCTACGACCTTGCGGCCACCGGGGCCGACGGATCCGTCCCGACCGACGCGCTGGCACGGATCGCCGTGCCGACGCTGGTGCTGGCGGGCACGGGTGGCGCCCCGTTCTTCGTGCGGACGGCGGAGCAGGTGGCGGCCTCGATCCCGGGTGCGGAACTGCGGCTCCTCGACGGTGCCGACCACGGCGCTCCGGCCGACGTGGTCGCCCCGGCGGTGCAGGCCTTCCTCGCCTGAGCTCGCCCGCTCGTCGAGTGCGAGCAGGGCCGGGCTCCGCCGACCGGGGGGCGGGCGAATACGGTCGGCTCGTGCAGCGGGCTCGTGGGTGGGTGGACACGGTGGTGGGCGTCGCCCTCGTCGCCACGGTCGCCGTCACGTTCGCGCCGTGGCTCCGCAGCGGCGAGGCCCGGCGCGACAGCCACGAGCTGGTGCGCACCGCGGAGCGGCTCGGCGTGTTCGAGGGGGTGGTGGCCACCGCGGTGCGGGTGGGCTGGGCGTTCCTCCCGTTCGTGGCAGCGCTCGGGCTGCTCGCCCTGGTGCGCGGCTGGCGCCGGACGGGGTTCGCGGCGGCCCTGACCGTCGGCGTCGTGGTCCTCCTCGTAGGCTTCGGCCTTCAGGCGGCCGGCGATCTTGCCGATTGGGGAGCGACCGCCGCGATCGTCGTCGGCGCGGTGTCGGCGGGGGGCGGGGCGATCGGCCTGATCTCGGGCCGGAGCGGAAGGGACCAGCGATGAGCGATCAGAACCCGGAACAGGGGGTCCCGGCGATGGGTCTCCCGGTCGATGGGCTGGCCCCGCCGCCCGCCAGCGCCGCACCTCGCCGACGGTCGACCAAGACGGTGCTCACGGCCGTGGCCGGCGTCCTGGCCGTCGCCGCCGCCGGGTTCGCCCTCGTGTCGCTGACCGAGGGCGACGGCGCCAGCTCGGCGGATGATGCGGTGCAGGAGCTGTTCGAGGCGGTGGACCGCCAGGATGCGATCGGTGTGGCCGAGTCGCTCGAGCCCACAGAGCGCCGGGTCCTCATCGATGCGCTGGAGCAGACCGAAGCCGAGGCCCGGCGGGTGAAGGTGACCGACGACGAGCTCGACCTGCGCTCCGTCGACGGGGTCGACCTCGCGGTGGAGCACCTCACCTTCCACAGCACCCCGCTCGATGACGACACCTACGCCGTCGACATCGACTCCGGCCGGATCTCCTCGCGCGCGCAGCTGTCGAAGATGCCGATCGGACCCGTGGTCCAGGAGGTCATCGACCGCAGCGAGGAGGCGGGGGAGGACGTCACGGACTCCGCCGACGACGAGATCGATCTGAGCGGCACCCGACTCGTGGCCGTGAAGCGCGGGGGCGGCTGGTACGTGAGCGCCCTGTACTCCCTGGCCGAGCAGCTCCGCCTCGACGGCGACCCGCCGGCGGCCTACCCGGGCCCCGGGGCCGAGATCCCGGCCGTGGGGGCGGATTCGCCCGAGGCTGCCGTCCGCGAGGGCGTCGCCGCCGCGATCGACGCCGACGTCCGTCGCCTCATCGAGCTGACCCCGGCCGACGAGGCTCGGGTCCTGCACACCTACGGGTCGATCCTCGTCGATGAGGCCGCAGGCGAGGAGACCGGCGTGGCCGTCGACGACCTCGAGCTGAAGGTGGCCGACGCGCCCGGCGGCCGCAAGAAGGTGAGCGCGACGTCGATGACCATGACGGTCACCACCGACTACGACCGAGCCGTCACCACCTACGACGGGAAGTGCTCGACCACCACGTGGGAGGTCACCGACCCCGACGAGTACGGGTACGGGGGTGACGACGGCATCGACGAGTGGAAGCAGTGCGATGACGACCTCTCCTCGCTGACCCCGTTCGGGTTCTTCGGCGTGTTCTACGCACCCGGCGGCCTCGATGTGATCGTCGAGGAGCACGACGGGAAGTGGTTCTTGAGCCCCACCGGCACGGTGGTGCAGAACACGGTCGGGACCCTCGCTGGCCTCGACGTGGATGCCGTGCGCCGCATCGCCCGCTCGTGGAGCGGCGAGTGGTGGATCTACCAGTCCCCCGAGCTGTGGAAGGCGTGCGGGGTCGCCGAGCCCAGCTTGGACGACACGCGCACCGAGGCCGAGGCGGCCTACGAGCAGTGCATGGAGTCGCTGCCCGACGACTACGCGGGTCCTTGGGGACCGATGGGCGTGGGCCCGGTGGACGACGACGATGACGGGTTCGACGTCGTCGATGTGCCTGGCGCCGAGTGCTACGGCACCGGGAACGAGATGCCGGACATGGACGACGTCGAGGCGTGCCTGGCCGACCTGGCGGCGGCGGGCGAGATCGATCCCTCGCAGCTGGCCGAGTTCCGGTGCGGGCGCATCTTCGAGGAGGTCGACGCGAGCAGCGAGGACCTCTCCGAGGAGGAGTTCGACAAGCTCTGGGACGAAGCCGACGAGAAGTACGAGGCGTGCATGGAGGAGTCCGAGACCGGGGGGAGCGATCCCGGAGGGACGGTCACGTTCGGACCCAGCGGGTCGACGCCGAACGGGACCACGGCCACCACCGCGCCCTCCGCCACGGTGACCCGGCCCCCGTCGACGACCACCACCACCCGTTCGCCGGTGGCCACCACCACGACCACGCCGTAGCGGACCTCAGGCCAAGATGGCGGACGGCACCGGGTAGCGGTGAGCGAACTCGGCCAGCAGCGCATCGTCGCCCGCAGCGGTGGCGAGGGCGAGGGCATCGATCTCGGCATCGAACGCTGCGCCCGCCGTCCCCGCGTACGACGCGGCCATCGGGTCCCACTCGTCCCACGGGAGCACCTCGATGCGCTGCAGCGCAGCGAGATCGCGCAGGGCGTTGCCGCGGATCTCGCCGGGGCCCCAGTTGTCGGTGCCGGCCACGCCGTACGCCCGGGCGTCGGTGCGCCCGGTGCGGACCGCCAGCCACGCCTCGCTGCCGCTCTGGAAGTGGGTGGGTGCGAGGTCGAACGGGTCGGGCACCAGGCCGAGGTCGATGGCCTCGGGGTCGACCCGCACCCATCGGCGCTCGGCATCGCACCAGCGCTCGGTGATCCAGTGGTCGACCCAGCGCTCGGGGACGAAGTACGAAGCGAACCCGCACCGGGCACGGGCGGGCACCCCGTGGGCGCGCAGCAGGGCGGTGGTCAGCACGGCGAAGTGCCGGCAGGTGCCCGCCACCCGCTGCTCAGGCCGACGCGGCTGGTCCAGCGGGGTCGGGTCACGGTGGAGCACCCGCTCGAGCAGGTCCTGAGCCGAGCGGACGTTGCGCTCGGCGAGCCGGTCCGGGGCGAGGCTGTCACCGCTGGGATCGTCAGGATCCACCAACAGGCCCTGCGCCACCCGGCACAGCACGACGGGATCTTCGGCGAGCTCGGCCACGGCCACCGCCGTCGCCCCGGTCAGCGCCGTGAACGGGCCAGGGACGGCGAACGAAGCAGGATCCACGGCCCCCACGATAGGCACCTGATTCACCCCGTGGGGTGATTCGCCCAACGTGCCTGAAACCTCGGTCGCTGGCGACCACGCGGGCGGCTACGGCGCCGATCACCAGGCCAGATGGCCCATTCGTCGTGATCTTCTTCACCTAAAGCCACGCTGCGTGAACGCCGATGTCTGGAGACATGTCCAAGCTCACCCGCACGCAGCAGTCCCGTCGTCGCCGTATCGCCCTGGCTGCCGTGGTGGCCGCTGGCCTCGGTCTGCTCACCGCCTGCCAGCCCGCCGACGTCACCCAGCGGGGCGAGGTCGCCAACCCGACCATCGCCATCCAGCGCGACGGGGCGGCCTCGACCGTCCTCGGCGGGAAGGTCTTCTGGGCCTTCGGCGACACGTTCGCACCGGGCGGCGGGGTGCGCAGCAGCGCGGCCTACGCCGACCCGGCGACGCCCACCCAGGTGATCGACACCCTGGTGGAGCGCCGGCCGCTCCAGCTCGTGCCCTTCACCGACACCGAGGCGGCCGACAACGCCAGCGGCCTGGGCAGCCAGTGGGTGATCTGGCCCACCGAGGTGATCAACACGTCGGCCGACCGCGCCCTGATCTTCTCCACCAAGTTCCACGCCACCCCCGACGGATGGGTCGAGCCAAGCCTGGTCATCTCCGAGATCGCTGCGGGCTCGACGCAGAGCCGCCGGATCGCCGAACCGATCCGCAACCCCAAGGGCAACTTCGCCGCCGCCGTCTACGAGCGCAACGGGATGGTGTACCTGCACGACTGCGGCGGCGCGAACCTGGCCCCCGAGCTCGCGACCAAGGTGGGCTCGACCCTGCCCGGGCTGGGGCTCGGCGACCTCACCCTCAACCCCACGCCCGGGAAGTGCCGCCTCGCTCGCGTGCCGCTGTCCAAGGCGGCCGACGCCACCGCCTACCGCTACTGGACGGGCACGACGTGGGCCACCACGGCGAGCTCGGCGACCGGGGTGGTGCCCGGGAGCAACAGCGGGCTGTCGGTCGCGTGGAGCCCCAAGCTCGGGAAGTACGTCGCGCTGTCGAGCCCCGGCCTGGCGAAGACGATCCAGATGAGCACGGCGCCCAGGCCCGAGGGCCCGTGGACGAAGCCGACCACGGTGTTCACCGCCGAGACCGGGATCTACGCCATCCGCATCCACCGCCACCTGAGCTCGCCGGACCTGGCGACGATGGGCGTGACCTACTTCCGCCAGGACCAGCCCTCGAAGCAGGGCGGCGTGGTGCTGATCGACCTGACGCCCGCCGCCAGCTGACCAGCCCGGGGCGACCCGGACCGGGCAGGACCCGCACCGGCCACACTGGGCCGGTGACCCGACCGCCTGCGATGCGACCGACGGGCCTCCCCGTCGAGGCGGTGGTGGGCGAGGTGGCCGCCGCGCTGGCGGGACCGGGTGTTGCGGTGCTGGTGGCGCCCCCGGGCGCGGGCAAGACCACGGTGGTCCCGCTGCGCCTGCTCGACGCACCGTGGCTGGGCGACCAGCGGATCGTGGTCCTCGAACCACGCCGGCTCGCCGCTCGCGCCGCCGCATCCCGGATGGCCGAGCTGCTGGGCGAGCCGCTCGGACGGACGGTGGGCTACCGGACCCGGGACGAGCGGGTGGGCGGCGGGGCGGTGCGGGTGGAGGTGGTCACCGAGGGGATCCTCGTGCGCCGCATCCAGGACGACCCTGCGCTGGAGGGCACGGGGCTGGTCGTCCTCGACGAGGTCCACGAGCGCAACCTGGTCACCGATCTTTCCCTGGCGCTGGTCACCGACGCCCGCCGCGGTCTGCGACCGGACCTGCGGGTCCTGGCGATGTCGGCGACGGTCGACGCCGAGCGCTTCGCCCGGGTCCTGGCATCGGACACCGGGCCGGCCCCGGTGCTGCGGAGCGACGGCCGGACCCACCCGGTGGACATCCGGCACCGGCCGGCGGCAGCCCGAGACCGTCCCGACGCCCACCTCGCCCGCGTCGTCGCGTCGGCGGTGGCGGACCACGAGACCGGCGACGTCCTGGCGTTCCTCCCCGGCGCCTCGCTCATCAACCGGGTGGCGGACCGGCTGAGCGCGCCGGGCGCGCTGCCGCCGACGGTCGACATCCGCCCGCTGTTCGGGGGGCTCAGCACCGCAGCCCAAGACCTGGCACTGGCGCCGTCGCCCGCCGGGAGGCGACGGGTGGTGCTCGCCACCGACATCGCCGAGTCCAGCCTCACCGTGGCCGGTGTCTCGGTCGTGGTCGACGGGGGTCTGGTGCGCGTGCCCCGGTTCGACCCGGCGTCGGGGATGACCCGGCTCCAGACCGAACCGGCGTCCGCCGCGTCCGCCGACCAGCGGGCCGGGCGGGCCGGCCGCCTCGGACCGGGCACCGCCTACCGCGCCTGGGACCCGGCGGACAGCTCGCGCCGGCCGCGCTTCCCTGTGCCCGAGATCGAGGTCGCCGACCTGGCCGGCTTCGCCCTGGAGCTCGCGGTGTGGGGCGCCCGTGCCGAGGACGTGCCGTTGGTGGAGCCGCCCC
>JAOBWH010000171.1 GCA_025463265.1 Ilumatobacteraceae bacterium | reverse complement strand
GGCCTGAGGAGCGCCGTAGCCGGGCGCCTGGGGAGCGCCGTAGCCGCCGGCGGCACCGGGCGCGGCGTAGCCGGGGGCCGCCGGCCAGCCGCCACCGCCACCGCCGCCTCCGTACGAGCCGGGGTAGGGAGCGGATGCCTGCGCGATGCGCTTCTTGGAGCGTGACCGTCGCACGGCGAACACGATCACCACGATGATGCCGATCAGCACGACCAGGCCGCCGCCGAAGACCCCGCCCAAGATGGCGGCGATGCCCGAGAGCTCGAGCGCGCTGCCCACGGCGATCGTGTTCCACGTGCTCCGGTCCTGGACCTGGGTGATGATCCGGTAGGTGCCCGGGGTGCTGGCGTAGAAGGTGCCGACGCTGACGCCCTCGCGGTTGTCGTAGGTGTAGGTCTCCCGAGAGGTGCTCGTGTTGACGGTGACCTCGTCGCCCCCCGGGCCCATCACCCGGATGGCCACGTTGGGACCGAAGTTGCTGAAGGTGTTGGTGCTGAAGCTGGTGCCCGACCCGGTGGCGGGCCGCTCGGCGTAGATGGTCTGCGTGCCCGACTCCTCGATGCGGACCACGCCACCGCCGGCGATGGGCACCCGTTGGAGGTCGTCGAACCCGCTGAGGAGGGACTTGGCCCCGCTGACCACGAGGATGATCCCCAAGACGATGCCGCCGATGATCAACAAGACGCCGATCCAGATGCCGACGGCACCCTTCGGCTTCTGGTTCACGGCGGGAGCGGATGGGGCGGGCGGAGCGGCTTGGGGCATCACGCCGCCAGTCTCGTCGATGACCGGCGGGTGCGACGGGTCTTTCCGGTTCAGCTGCGCAGGCTTCAGCTGAGCAGGCGGTCGAGGCCAACCTCGATCCGTTCGAGCGGCTGGACCGCGGCGACGCGGATGTGGCCCGCCCCGGCAGCGCCGTAGAACTCGCCCGGGCTGACCAGCAGGCCGCCCCGAGCTGCGAGCTCGCCGGCCAGCGCCCAGGCGTCGCCGTGGGGTGCGGGGATCCAGAGGTAGAAGGCGCCGGCGGGGCGGGAGGCGTCGAGGCCGAAGGCGGACAGCCCCGCCGCCAGGGCGTCGAGGCGGTCGAGGTAGCGCTGGCGCTGGAGGACGACGTGGTCGTCATCGGCCCAGGCGACCGTGCCGGCGAGCTGCATCGGCCCGGGGACCATGAAGCCGGCGTGCTTGCGGACCTCGGAAAGGAACCGCACCAGATCGGGGTCACCGGCGTAGAAGCCGACCCGGGCCCCGGCGAAGTTCGAGCGCTTCGACAGCGAGTGGACCGCGACGACGCCTGCGGTGGCGTGGCTCAAGATCGAACGGGCCGGACCGTCCCAGGTGAACTCGGCGTAGCACTCGTCGGAGAACACGGGCACCCCATGGGCCTGACCCCACGCCGCAGCGGCGGCGAGGTCGTCGAGGCCGCCAGCCGGGTTGCCCGGCGTGTTCACCCACAGGCACAGCGCCCGCGCCGCGTCGGCCTCGTCGATGGCGTCGAGGCGGATCCGCCACCCTTCGTCGACGGGCACCGGCACCGCCCGGCAGCCGGCGAGCGTCGCCCCCATGGCATAGGTCGGGTAGCTGATCTCCGGGTACAGGACGGTGTCGCGCTCGGGCGTGCGCAGGCGCAGCCAGTGCGGGACGCCGGCCACCAGCTCCTTCGTCCCCATGCAGGCCGCCACGGCCTCGATGCCCAGCTCGACGCCGAAGCGTCGCTGGAGCCAGTCCGCCGCTGCGGTCCGGTAGGCGGGCGTGCCGAGCGACGGCGGGTACGAGCGAGCGGCGTCAGCATCGGCGAGCGCGGCGCCGACGATGGGCGGGGGTGGATCGCACGGGGTGCCGATCGACAGGTCGACCAGGCCGCCCGGCAGCAGCGACGCCGTCAGCTGGAGCGGCGCCAGCCGGTCGTACGGGTAGGGAGGCGGCGTGAACCCGGCCACCGCGGTCAGTCGTTCTGGTGGAGGACGGTGTTCAGCGCGCCCCAGTCCACCGTCTGCGACAGCACCTCCATGGCGCCGGTCTTGGAGTTCTGGCGGAACAGGAGATCGGACCGGCCCGAGAGCGTCGCCGCCTTGACCACCTGGCCGTCGGGCGTGGTGACCAGCGTGCCCCCGAGGATGTAGCAGCCGGCCTGGACCGTGCAGCGGTCGCCGAGCGAGATGCCGAGCCCGGCGTTGGCGCCGAGGAGGCAGCCTTCGCCGATGGAGATGACGGTCTTGCCGCCTCCCGAGAGCGTGCCCTGGATCGACGACCCCCCGCCGATGTCGGACCCCTCGCCCACCACGACGCCGGCGCTTATGCGACCTTCCACCATCGAGGTGCCGAGCGTCCCGGCGTTGAAGTTGCAGAAGCCTTCGTGCATGACCGTGGTGCCCTCGGCGAGGTGGGCGCCGAGGCGCACGCGATCGGCGTCGGCGATGCGCACGCCGCTCGGCACCACGTAGTCGACCATGCGCGGGAACTTGTCGATGCCGTAGACGGTCACGGTGTTGCCTGCGACCCGCAGGCGCATGCGGGTCTGCTCGAAGCCGTCCACCGCACACGGCCCGAGGTTCGTCCACACCACGTTGGTGAGCAGGCCGAACAAGCCGTCGAGGTTGCACCCGTGCGGCCGGATCAGCCGGTGCGAGAGGAGGTGGAGGCGCAAGAAGCAGTCGTGGGTGTCGGCGGGCGGGGCCTGGAGGTCGTCGATGAAGGTGACCACCGCCTTGCGGCGCACCCGGCGGAGGTCGTCACCCTCGGTCAGGTGCTGCACGTCGACGCGGAGGTAGTCGAGCGCCTGACCGCGGCTGAGCGCGTACGTGCCGGCACCGCCATCGTGTCCGAGCTCCTCGGCCAGCCGGAGCGCGCCCTCAGTGGAGCCCAGGATGGGCTCGGGGTACCAGGTGTCGAGCACACGGCCGTCGGCGTCGTAGGTGGCGAGACCCACCGCCCAGGCGGCGGACGGGGTTGGCGAGTCGGCAGCGTCGGTCACGCGGACACCGTACCGGGGGACGGTCGCCCGCCCCAGCGGCGATCTGCCGGTCAGACCCGCTGCCACGGTGCGAGCTTCGCCGAGGCGGCCTCGTCGAGGCGGGCGGTGAGGGTCATGCCGCCCTCCCCCACCTCCTCGCGGAGGACCTCGCCCTCGCGGTGCACCTCGGCCAGCACGTCGCCGCGGTCGAACGGGATGAACAGGTCGATCACGTTGGTCTGCGCCCGGAGCCGGTCGCCGATGGTGAGCAGGAGGTGCTCCACCCCCTCGCCGGTCAGCGCCGAGATCCCCACGGAGCCCTCGTTCGCGCGCACCAGCCGAGCCACCTCGTCGGAGCGGTCGGCCTTGTTGAAGCAGATGAGCTCGGGCACGTCGCCCGCCCCGATCTCGCCCAGCACGTCGCGCACGGCGTCGATGTGGCTCTGCGGGTCCGGCGCCGAGCCGTCGACCACGTGCACCAGCAGATCGGCCTCCCCGGCCACGCGGAGGGTCGACTTGAACGACTCGACCAGCTGGTGGGGCAGCTTGCGGACGAACCCGACGGTGTCGGTCAACAGCACGGCCTCGCCGCCGGGCAGCTGGAGGCGGCGGGTGGTGGCGTCGAGCGTGGCGAACAGGCGGTCCTCGACCAGCACGCCGGCACCGCTCAGCTGGTTGAGCAGGGTCGACTTGCCGGCGTTCGTGTAGCCGACGATGGCCACCTGCGCTGCTCGGCTGCGGGTGCGCTGCTTGTGCTGGGTGTCGCGCTGGTGGCTGAAGGCCCGGAGGTCGGACTCGAGCTTGTGGATGCGGCGGGTGATGCGGCGACGATCCGTCTCGAGCTGGGTCTCGCCGGGGCCGCGGCTGCCGACACGGGCCCCGCCACCGGCCGACATGCCGCCCGCCTGCTGGGAGAGGCCCTTGCCCTTGCCGCGCAGCCGAGGCTGGAGGTAGCGCAGCTGGGCCAGCTCGACCTGGGCCTTGCCCTCCACGCTCGACGCGTTCTGGGCGAAGATGTCGAGGATCACCGCAGTGCGGTCCAGCGCGGTGCGGCCGAGCAGCTTCTCCAGGTTGCGCTGCTGGGCCGGGCCCAGCTCGTCGTCGAACACCACCGTGTCGCAGTCGAGCGCCTCGGACAGCTCCTTGAGCTCGGTCACCTTGCCCTTGCCGAGGTAGGTGGCGGGATCCGGGTTGGGTCGACGCTGCAGGATGCGGCCCACCACATCGGCGCCGGCCGTGTCGACCAGCATCGCCAGCTCGTCGAGGTCCAGCTCGGTGCGCTCCGGGTCACCGCCTCCGAGGGTCACCCCCACCACGATGATCCGCTCCCGGAACGTCCGGTCGATGAGCGCGCTGGACGTGCCGCCGAAGTCGCCGAACGCACCGCGGTGGGACTCCTCCTCTTCGACGAGGTCGGCGAAGTCGTCGTCGGGCGCAGCGAAGCCGGCGGCATCGAACGGCGTGTCGAGGTCGTGGTCCAGATCGCCGGGCACCGGTTCGCCGGGGTCGCCGCCGACCGGGTCGGTCGGGTCGGTCGGGTCGGTCGGGCCGGTCGTGTCGGTCCCGGTCACGAGGTCACCACGATGCCGGCGATGAACACCGACGGACCGCGCAGCACCATGGGGTCCCCGACCGCCACCTGGACATCGCCACCCGGCATGTGCACCGTGACCCGGTCACCCACCAGCCCCCAGTCGTGGGCCGCCCGGGCGGCCGCGGTGGCACCGGTGCCGCACGCCTCGGTGACGCCGGCACCGCGCTCCCACACGCGCATCGTCATGGCGTCGATCTCCCCGGGGGTCGGGGCCACGAAGTGCACGTTCATGCCGGCGTCGAACGCCGCCTCCTGCTCGGCACCCGCAGCCGCCAGGTCGATGGCGGCCGGGTCGTCGACCAGCACGACGAGGTGCGGGTTGCCCAGGTCGAACGTGGCCCGCTTGCGCTCCCCCGCCACCGGTTCCGCCGGCCGGTCGGCCTCGGGCCCCGTGGCGGCCGGACCCATGTCGACGCTGGCGTCGATGGTGCCCTGGTGGCGCGCCGATGTGGCCGTGGCCGCCCACTCGACCGTCCGCAGGCCGCCGTCGGTCTCCACGGCGAGCGTGCCGCGCTCCTGGTTCCGGCGCATGGCCTCCGCCTGTGCGAGGCACCGGATCCCGTTGCCGCTCATCTCCGCGATCGACCCGTCGGCGTTGATGAGGGTCATCACCAGGTCCGCCCGTGCGGTGCCGTGGACGCCGAGCAGCAGGCCGTCGGCTCCGATGCCGTGGTGCCGCTGGCACCAGCGCACGGCGCGCTCGGCCCACGCGTCGCGGTCGCCGGCGGCCAGCGCGTCGTCGGTGAGGTGGACGAGGAAGTCATTGCCGAGGCCGTGGTGCTTGGTGAGGCGGAACGTCATGGTCCCGCCAGTCTCGCAGCCCCGCCACCGTTTGCGAACCTGCTTCCGCCCCGCGCACGGCGCACCGGGGTCACGACCAGTGGGCGGCGGCGATGGCGAGGAGCTCGTCGGCGCGATCGGCCGGGTCGAGGTCCGCATCGAGCCAGGTGATGCGCGGGTCGCGGCGGAACCAGGCCCGTTGGCGGCGGGCGAACGCCCTCGTCCGTCGGACGGCTTCGTCGAGCGCATCGGCGAGGGTGGGCTCCGGGTGCCCGGCGTGCTGCGCGGCGACGTGGGCGAGCAGCTCGCGGTAGCCGAGGGCCTGGGCTGCGGTGCGGCTCAGCGGCGGGCCGTCGGCGAGGCGCTCGACCTCGGCGACGAAGCCGTCGACCAGCTGCTGGTCGTAGCGGGCAGCGATGCGGTCGGCCACCACCGGCTGCGGGAGGCGGATGCCCACCTGGCGGACCGGTGACGCAGCGCGGGTTGCCACCCCCGGCCCATAGGACGAGAACGCCCGCCCGCTGCCCAGCGTCACCTCGAGGGCGCGGACGACCCGCCGCCGGTTGTTGGGCTCCATGCGGCTGGCCGCGAGCGGGTCGAGCTGGGCGAGCCGCCCGTGGAGCGCGACCGTGTCGTCCTCCTGGTCGAGCTCGGCGGCGACCTCGGGGAACCGGCCGGGGATCTCGAACCCGTCGATGACGGCTTGGAGGTAGAGCCCGGTGCCGCCCACGAGCACGGCCAGCTGGTCCCGGGCGGCGATGTCGGCCAGGGCGTCGGCGACCGCGCGCTGGAACGAGTGGACCTCGAAGGGGTCCCACGGGTCGACCAGGTCGATCACGTGGTGGCGGATCTCGGCCCGCTCCTCCGCCGAGGGCTTCGCCGTGCCGATGTCCATGCCGCGGTACACCTGCATCGAGTCGACCGAGACGAGCTCGACGTCACCTCGGCGCCGGGCGAGCGCCATCGCCAGCGAGGACTTCCCCGATGCCGTGGTCCCGACGATGGCCAGCGGCGGCCGCGCTCCGTCGGGAAGCAGGCGGTGTCGCCCGTCGGCCACGAGACGGTCAGCCGGCGACGACGGGGATGCGCGTGCGATGGGATGGCGCGGCGGTGACGCCGACGAGGTCCCCCCGCAGGAAGTGCGGCGCCGCGCCGGTCACGAGGACATCGGCATAGGTCCCGACGCGGAGCGGGGATCCGCTGGCGAAGTGGACGAGCTTGTTCTGACGGGTCCGGCCGGTGACCACCGACGGGTCCTTGCGGGACGGGCCCTCGACCACGACCTCCTCGACCCGACCGATGCGACCCTCGTGCTTGCGGAGCGCGCTGCGCTCGAGCACGGCCTTCAACCGGTCGAACCGCTCTGCGACCACGGCGGGGTCGACGAACTGCTCCGACATCTCGGCCGCCTCGGTGCCGGGCCGAGGCGAGTAGATGAAGGTGTAGGCCGAGTCGTACTCGGCGGCCGCAGCCAGCTCGAGCGTGCGCTCGAAGTCGTCGTCGGTCTCGCCCGGGAAGCCCACGATCAGGTCGGTGGTGACCGCAAGGTCGGGCATCGCGGTGCGAGCGGCCGCCAGCTTCTCCAGGTAGCGCTCGGCGGTGTACCCGCGGTGCATGGCGGCGAGGACCCGGTCGCTCCCGGACTGCACGGGGAGGTGCAGGTGCTCGCACACCTCGGGCGTCTCGGCCATCGCTGCGATCGTCTCGGGTCGCAGGTCCTTGGGGTGCGGGCTGGTGTAGCGGACCCGGCGGATGCCGTCGACGGCGCCGACGTCGCGGAGCAGCTCGCTGAACAGCGGGCGGATCCGCACGTCCTCACCGGCCTGGCGGGCGGCCAACGTGAGGTCGCGGCCGTAGCTGTTGACGTTCTGGCCGAGGAGCGTGACCTCGGTGACGCCGGCTCCGGCCAGACCCCGGACCTCGTCGAGGAGGCGGTCGTAGGGGCGGGAGATCTCCTCACCCCGGACGGCCGGCACGATGCAGAACGCACAGGAGTTGTCGCAGCCGATCTGGATGGTGACCCAGGCGGTGTAGCCCTCGTCGCGCCGAGCCGGCATGGCGGAAGGGAACAGCTCGTGGTCGTCGGCCACCGTGGCTTCGAGGATCTCGGTGAGCGGACCTTCCTCACGGCTGAGGCGGAGCAGCTCGGTGGCCCGGTGCACGTTGTGGGTGCCGAACACGAGGTCGACGTAGGGCGCCCGTTCCCGGATGCCCTCCTTGTCCTTCTGGGCCAGGCAGCCCGACACCACGATCTCCATCCCCGGCTTGCGGTCCTTGACCGACTTGAGGTGCCCGAGTGTGCCGTACAGCTTGTTGTCGGCGTTCTCCCGGATGCAGCACGTGTTGAGCACGACGACGTCGGCCTGCTCGAGATCGTCGGTGGCCTCCATGCCATCGGCGTCGAACAGCCCCGAGATCCGCTCTGAGTCGTGCTCGTTCATCTGGCACCCGAAGGTGCGCACGAGGTAGCGCTTCGGAGTGTCGGCGGTCTCGGTCATGGCCCGGCGAGTCTACGAGGCCGCCACCGCCAGCTGAGAAGACACGCGCCGAGGGCGCCC
Source organism: Ilumatobacteraceae bacterium (assembly GCA_025463265.1). Lineage (GTDB taxonomy): Bacteria > Actinomycetota > Acidimicrobiia > Acidimicrobiales > Iamiaceae > Aquihabitans. The sequence goes on along the minus strand of JAOBWH010000171.1, from coordinate 70,626 downwards.
GGCCCCAGCTGGTCCGGACGCCCTCGACGGGTGTGGGGGAACGAGATCCCCGGTGCGCCTGATGCCGCGCAGATCCGGCCCGCCCTGGAGGTGGCGGTTCCTGACCTGGGGTCCAGGCGGACCCTGCGCTGATCGACCCGGGTGCGGCGCGGCTTGCCGGGACGGGTCGATCAGGCGGGGCTTGCGCTGATCCACCCGGGTGCGGCGCGGCTTGCCGGGACGGGTGGATCAGCAGCGTGCGATGGCCGCCCGCCTCGGTGGACTGGCCCGACTGGATTCGGGCCCCGAGGCGGGACTGGCCGTCGCCTGATCACGAGCACGGGCTGGCGGGCGATGGGTGCCAGCCCGGCCGGCGATCAGTCGAGCGTGATGGGCAGGTCGTCGGGGTCCATCTCGAGATCGTTCTCGAGATCGATCTCGGTCTCTTCCGGGGCGTTGGGGTCATCGTCGACCCCCACCTGGATCCGGATGCGCTCGGAGACCTCGACCATGATCTCGGGGTTCTCCGTGAGGAACTGCTTGGCGTTCTCTCTGCCCTGACCGAGCTGTTCGCCCTCGTAGGTGTACCAGGCGCCCGATTTCTTGATCAGGCCCAGGTCCACGCCGATGTCGAGCAGGGAGCCCTCACGGCTGATGCCCTTGCCGTACATGATGTCGAACTCGGCCTGCTTGAACGGCGGGGCCACCTTGTTCTTCACGACCTTCACCCGGGTGCGGTTGCCCACGATCTCGACGCCGTCCTTGATCGACTCGATGCGGCGGATGTCCAGGCGGACCGACGAGTAGAACTTCAGCGCCCGGCCACCGGGGGTGGTCTCCGGCGAGCCGAACATCACGCCGATCTTCTCCCGCAGCTGGTTGATGAAGATGCAGATGGTGTTGGTCTTGTTGAGGTTGGCGGTGAGCTTCCGCAGCGCCTGCGACATGAGCCGGGCCTGGAGGCCGACGTGGGTGTCGCCCATCTCGCCTTCGATCTCGGCTCGGGGCGTGAGGGCGGCGACGGAGTCGATGACGACCACGTCGAGCGCACCGGAGCGCACCAGCATGTCGGTGATCTCGAGCGCCTGCTCCCCCGTGTCGGGCTGGGAGATGAGCAGCTCGTCGACATCCACCCCGATGGCCCGGGCGTAGACCGGGTCCATGGCGTGCTCGGCATCGACGTAGGCGCAGATGCCGCCGTTGCGCTGCGCCTCGGCCACCACGTGCATGGCGAGGGTGGACTTGCCGGAGGACTCCGGCCCGTAGATCTCGATGACGCGGCCCCGGGGCAACCCGCCGACGCCCAGTGCCAGGTCCAGTGCCAGGGCACCGGTGGGCACGGTCTCGATGGCCATGTTGGTCTTGTCGCCCATCTTCATGACCGAGCCCTTGCCGAACTGCTTCTCGATGCCGGCCAGGGCCATGTCGAGTGCCTTGTCTCGCTCCACTGCGTTCTCCTTCTCGTGAACCACGACGGTGTTTGTGTGGCTGCGGCGAACGCAGCGATCCGATGCGATGGACCCTACGGAGGGGGTCTGACAGCGAAGCCGCCGGAGCGGACCCACTGCTGTGCTCCGGCGCACCGGAACACGGCACTTCGGAACAACAGGCATGGTATTTCGAACACCTGTTCGGAGCAAGGACCATCGCGAAGAAATCTCGGATCGCCTCCACACCGCGCCGGTGGCGGCGCGGCGCTGACCGCTCCGGCACCCGGAGAAGGCGCAGGTCAGATGAAGGCGGTGACCAGGAAGCCGGTGCCGAGCAGCGCCAGCACGGCGCCGTAGCCCCGCTCGAGACGTGCCGGGTCCGAGCGCAGGGCGATCTTGGCCCCGAGCCGCGAGAGCGGCACCGAGGTGAGGGCGAAGGCGGCGACCACCATCAGGTCGAGGTGGCCGAGGACGAGGTGGACCAGCGTGCCGGGCACGGCCAGCACGGCGGCGACGGCGAGCGAGGTGCCGAGGGCCGGCTTGATCGCCATCCCGAGCACGGCGATGAACAGCGGGGCCAGCAGGAAGCCGCCGCTGTTGGCGAGCAGGCCGGCGGCGAGGCCGGTGACGAGGGCGACGCCGATGATGAGGCGCCGGTCGACGGGCCCGTCGCTGGCGGGGGCCTCGGCGTGGCGCGTCGTGAGGAGCATCCGCACGCCGAGCACCGCGATGACGGCGTCGGTCACCAGGATCAGGGCCTGGGCATCGACGAACTTCGACCCGATGGCGCCGACGATGGTGGCGGGCACGCCGGCCACCAGCGACCAGAGGAGCACGTCCCGGTCGATGAGACCCAGGCGGCGGTAGCTGTCGGCGGCGACCAGCGTCCCCGGCACGGTGGCGGGCAGCGGCGCCGCCAGGGCCACCACCGGCGGAATGCCGAACGCCACCAGCAGGGGTGTGGCGAGCGCCGAGCCGCCCTTGCCCAGGAGCCCTCCCAGGAAGCCGATCCCTGCGCCGACGGCCATGATCACGAGGAGGTGGGAGGTCACCTGTCCACCATCTCCCCGTTCGATCGAGAAGTCCAAGACGAACAACGGATGATTCGCATAGGCTCTGGTTATGGATCTTCGCCAGACGGCCTACGTGGTGGCCGTCGTCGACCACGGCACGTTCACCGCAGCCGCGGCGTCGATCCCGGTGAGCCAGCCCGCCCTGTCGCAGTCGATCGCAGCCCTGGAGCGGGAGCTGGGCACCGAGCTCTTCCACCGGATCGGTCGCCAGGTGGTGCTCACGCCGGCCGGCGAGGCGTTCGTGGATCCGGCGCGCCGCATGCTCCGCGATGCGGAGGTGGCCCGCTCGGCGGTGTCGCAGGTGGCGGGGCTGACGAGCGGGCGCCTCGATGTGGTCGCCCTGCCGAGCCTCGTGGTGGAGCCCCTGGTGGAGCTGGTGGGGCGCTTCCGCCGCCTGCACCCGCAGGTGCTGGTCCGCCTGACCGAGCCCGAGGATGCGGCCGCCGTCGCCACCCTGGTCCGGAGCGGGCAGTGCGAGCTCGGGCTCGGCGACCACGCGCCCGACGACCGGGTCCTCGAGGCGGACCTGCTCGGCCAGCAGTCGCTCCTGGCGGTCCTGCCTCCTGGCACGCCGCTCAGCGCGGATCGCGACCTCCCGGTCGCGCGCCTCGCCCAGTTCCCGCTCATCACCAGCCCGCGGGGCACGTCGAGCCGCCGGCTCCTCGGCGAGGCGCTCCGCCAGGCCGACCCCGACGCGGACCCTCGCATCGGGGTGGTCACCGAGCACCGAGAGGCGATCGTCCCCCTCGTGATGGCGGGGGCTGGCGCCGCCGTCCTGCCCGAGCCGCTGGCGCGCGCCGCCGCCACGCTCGGGGCCGTGGTCGCCCCGCTCTCGCCCCCGCTGCGCCGCTCCGTCGTGCTCGTCCGCCGGGCCGGACCGCTCTCCCCCGCCGCCCGGTCGTTCCGGGAGCTGGCGCTGGCCAGCGCCGGCGGGGAGCCCGACGCCACCGACGTGTCCTGACGGCGTTCGAGCGCGATCGGGTGGATCGTCGACGCAGCGAGGCCGATCAGCCTTCGCTGCCGAAGGGGTCCGGGTCCCGAGCCGAACCGAGGAGCTTGAGGCGCAGGGCGTTCATCGCCGTGATGACGGTGAACTGGCGGATCTGCAGCCGGTCGCCGAACAGGGGGACGTGGAACGCCTCCGGCCCGGCCTCGCCGTTCAGTGGGCCGAGATCGATGGCCACGAACACGGTGCCCACCGGGTGGCCCTCCTGCTCGTCGGGGCCGGCGACCCCGGTGACGGCGACGCTCACGTCTGCGCCCAGCACCTCGCGTGCGCCGACCGCCATGGCCGAGGCGGCCTCCAGCGAGACGACCGGACCTTCGGGCACGTCGAGCACGTCGAACTTCACCTGGGACGCGTAGGACACGATCGACCCGCGGAACACGTCGGAGGCGCCGGGGACGTCGGCGATGCGCGACCCCATCATCCCGCCCGTGAGCGATTCGGCCAGACCGAGCGACAGCGGACGGCCCAGGCCCAACCGCTCCCCGGCGGCGCGCAGCTCGGCGAGCACCGAGGCCTCGATGGTCTCGTCGTCGACACCGAACACGAGGTCGCCGAGCAGCGCTCGGATCTCACGCTCCTCCTCGGCGACGAGCGCCTCCGCTGCGGCCTGGTCCGGACCCTTGGCGGTGAGGCGGAGCTTGATGCCCTCGATGCCGCTGGCGTTGTAGGCGAGGGTCGGGTTGCCCGTCTCATCGAGGACCGCGATCCGGCCGGCGAGCCGTTCGGCCAGCCCCGACTCGCTCTCCCCCCACGTGCGCAAGGTGCGGCTGAAGATGGTGGACACGTCGCCCGAGCGTCGCTGGAGGTCCGGGATGATGGCGGCGAGCACCAGCTCCTTCATCTCCCGGGGGACGCCGGGCACGGCGTAGAGGACCTTGTGCTCGCCGTTCCACGCCACCGGGCAGATGAGGCCGGGCGCGGTGCCGGGCTGTGGGTCGCGGATGGCCGTGGCCCCCACCGGCACCTCGGCCTGGCGCAGGTTGTTCATCGGCATCCGCCGGCCCCGAGACGTGAACATCAGCTCGATGCGGGCCGCCACCTCGTCGTCGAGCTCGAGGTCGACGCCCATCACCCGGGCGATGGCCTCCTTGGTGATGTCGTCCTGGGTCGGCCCGAGCCCGCCGCAGCAGATGACGGCATCGGAACGGCCGAGCGCCAGCTCGAGGGTGGCCACCATGCGGTCCAGGTTGTCGCCCACCTTGGTCTGGAACAGCGAGTCGATCCCGGCGATCGCGAGCTGCTCGCCGATCCACGAGGAGTTGGTGTCGACGATCTGCCCGAGCAGCAGCTCCGTCCCGATGGCGACCACTTCACAGCGCATCTGCGCACCCTAGGACGCGAGCCTCCCGCTGCCGGACTGGACCCGATCAGCTCGACGGCGTGGCGGTGCGGTGGCCCAAGGTGGTGGCGGCGCCGCGCCCGTCGAGCAGGTATTGGGCGCCGGAGACCCAGGTGAGGGCGACGGCGACCCAGAGCACGACGGTGGCGAACAGGTGGTAGTCGCCGGTGACGGGGAACAGCGCGAAGGCCACGGCGAACTCCTGCACCACGGTCTTCAGCTTGCCGAGCGTGCGGGCGGGCACGGCGAGGCCCTGCCGGGCGAGGTGGGTCCGGTAGATGCTGATGGCGACCTCGCGCACGGCGATGAGCAGCACCGGGACGATCCAGAACCGGCCGGCGGCGACGAGGGCGAACAGGGCCCCGAGCACCAGGACCTTGTCGGCGAGCGGATCGAGGAAGGCGCCCGAGCGGGTGGTGCCGTGCTTGCGAGCGAGGTGGCCGTCGATGCCGTCGCTGAACGCCAGCACGGTCCAGAACGACACGGCGGCCCAGGAGGTGGGCTCCTCGACGATCATCACGAGCAGGGCCGGCGTGAGGATCAGCCGGAGCATCGTGATCATGTTGGCGGGGGTCAGCAGGGCACCCGGCCCGTACCGATCGTCGATGGGCACCGGTCCAGAGCTCCCCGTCTCGTCGCCCAACGCCATCGCTCCGCTACTCCGCTTCCAGATCCGGGCCCAGCGCCCCGGTGACGGTGAGCGTGGCCAACGTACCCGCAGCGAGGTGATCGGGAACACCGATGACGCCGTCGATCTCCGGGGCCTCTCGGTGCGAACGGGCGATGCCGGGAGCGTCCACGAGGACTTCGACCTGCGAGCCGATCAGTTCGTCACGTCGCCTCGCCGTGATCCCGTCCTGCAGCTCGCGCAGCTCGGCGAGCCGCTCGGCCACCAGCTCCCCGTCGACCTGGTCATCGAGGTCGACGGCGTAGGTGCCGTCCTCGGGCGAGTAGGCGAAGAACCCGCACCAGTCGACCTCGGCCTCCTCGACGAAGCGGAGCAGCTGGTCGTGGTCCTCCTCGGTCTCGCCGGGGTAGCCGACGATGAAGTTCGACCGGAAGGCGGCGTCGGGCTCCCGAGCGCGGATGTCGTCGATGCGCCGCAGGAACTTGTCGCCGTTGCCCCACCGCCGCATCCGGCGGACGAGCGGCGGCGACACGTGCTGGAGCGACAGGTCGAAGTACGGGACGCCCGTGGCGCAGATGGCGTCGATGAGCCCGTCGGTGAGGTCCGACGGGTACAGGTAGAGCAGGCGGGTGCGGGCGACGCGCTCGGACACGGCCTGCACCAGCGGGACGATGGACCGCTCCCCCACGCCCTGGTCGCGCCCGTAGGCGGCCAGGTCCTGGGCGACCAGCACGATCTCCTGCACGTCGAGGGCCTCGACCTCGTCGAGGATCACCGGGAGCGGGCGGGACCGCTGCGGGCCCCGGAAGCTCGGGATGGCGCAGAACCCGCACGCCCGGTCGCAGCCCTCCGCGACCTTCACGTACGCCCAGGGGCGCAGGGAACGGGGGCGAGGCAGGTTGAGGAGGTCGAAGTCCGGCAGCGACGGCTTCCGACCGATCTCGACCGCGGTGGACGTGGCGGTGGCGGCCGGGCCGCCGGCGGCCGGCCCGTGGTCGTGTCCGTGATCGTCGAGGGCGTGGCCGAACCCGGCCACCAGGTCGATCTCGGGCATGACGTCGGAGAGCTCGTCGCCGTAGCGCTCGGCCATGCAGCCGGTGACCACCAGCCGGGCCCCGTCTCCCTTGTGCTCGGCGAGGGCGAGGATCGTGTCGATCGACTCCTGGCGAGCCTCGCCGATGAACGCGCACGTGTTGACGACCAGCAGCTGCGCCTGGTCCGGGTCGTCGGTCGCGGTGAAGCCGTCGGCGCCCAGCTGGCCGACGAGCTTCTCCGAATCGACCTCGTTCTTGGGGCACCCGAGGGTGACCAGGTGGTACTGCGACATGGCCCGGCAACGCTACCGGCCGACCCTCGGATCGCTCGGATCCGGGGTGGGCCCGGGATTCAGAACCGGGCGGCGTACCCGGCGCTGTCGAGGAGGCTCCTGGCCAGTTCCGCGGCCGAACCGCCGCCGTCGAGGTCCGCCACCGCAGCGGTGAACTCGCTCGACGTCGGGGCCCGCCGGAGCAGCGCGACGTACAGCACCGCCACGTCGACCTCCGAGGCCTGCGTGCGCTTGTACTCGTTGGACTCCGACATGCCGACGAGGACCTGGCCGCGGGTGCTCACCTTCCGCGTGAGCTTGCCCGTCCAGTACTCGATGCCTCCTGCGTCTCCGGCCCGTCCGAGCACGTTGAGGTAGAGGCGCTCGACGTACTTCCGGTCGGTGAGCGAGCCGTAGCGGCGGGTGAACTCCGATGACCGGGCGAAGCTCTCGGCGATGGCGGTGAGCTTGGCGCCCTTGCGCTTCTTGGCGATCCAGTAGTCGAGGCCGGAGCGGTCGGGGATGCGCAGGAACGTCGCCCGGTACAGCCGGGCCATCGGGTCGACCGAGGCCAGGGCGTCGGGACCGCGCCGCAGCGCCACGACGAGGCCCTCGGGCGACACGTCGCCCCTGGCGAGGGCGTCGGTCGCGGCGGACCGCTCGGCGGTGCTCGGGGCCCGGCCCACCAGGTCGAGGTGCTGCTGGGTCACGAAGGCGCTGAGCGTGAGGTGCGGACCCAGGTCGGGGATGCCGGCGAAGCCCAGGTCGGACGGGGCCGAGGTGCCGCCGGTCCCCGCGCTGCTCGTCGCAGCCACCGTGAAGCGGTAGCCCTGCTCGGACACCAGGCCGCTGACCACGGCCGAGGTCCCGGTGACGGCCCGCGCCTCCAGCGGATCGGTCGCCTCCTCCTCGTACACGCGCAGCGTGTACCCGGTGATCGGGTGGCCGTGGTCTGCGGGAGCGGTCCAGCTCACCGTCAGGCTGCGCTCGCCCTTGCCCGTGACGACCGGCGGCTCCGGCGTCCCCGGCTTCTGGGGATCCACGGTGACGGCGGCGGCGGCGCCGGGCAGGGTGGAGCCCCAGGCGCTGGTGAGCACCACGGCCTTGCTCCCGACCGTCAGCCCGGCGGGCACGGTGATCTTCACCGCGGTGTCGCTCACGACGGTCGGGGTGACGGTCGTGCCGCCCACCGATGCGCTGGTGACGTCGCCGAGCGCGGTGCCCGTGATCGTCACCTGGGTCGTGGTCCCCTCGGTGACGTGGTTCGGGCTGATGACGGTGATGCGGGGTGCCAGCGTCCAGGTCCGCAGCGCGCCGTCGGAGCCGACCGCGTACACGTGCACGCCGCCGTTCGACACGGCGACCATGCCGTCGACCACGGTGGTCTGGTCGCCGAGCTCGAACGAGCGGAGGGTGCTGTAGGTGCCCACGCGGTACAGCCACACGTCCAAGCCGTAGATGGAGTCGGTGCCGCCCACCAGGTACCCGCCGTCGGCGCTCACGGCCACCGCCGCCGGGTAGTTGGTGGCCGGGTAGTTCTTCGTGGGCTCGCCGAGGACCGCCGGGTCGAACTCGTTGAACTTGTAGGGGGACCCGCACGCCGTCCACGCCTTGGTGCCGTCGGGGGCGAGGGCGAGCTCCCGGCCGTTGCTGCACGCGTTCGAGTGCGGGCTCGACGTCACGAACGTGGGCGGGTTGGTGGTGATGTCGAACTTGTGGATCTTGCTCGGGCTGCTGCCTCGGTCCAGCACGTACACCCGGGCCGGCGACTCGGTGCCGGAGATGTCGCCGCCGGAGTAGAGCGCACCCATCTCGTTGGCGACCACGGTCCCGGTAGCGGGGTCGAGCGACCCGATCCCCCCGTCGGTCGCCCCGCCGTAGCTGAACCAGATGCGGGAGTTCGTCCAGGTGATCGACGTCACCGGGGCGAACGAGGAGAGCGACCACCCGCCGGTCATCGCGAGGGTGTCGGCGTCGATCTTGTTGACCCGGGACGCCGACTGGGCGAGGACGTACAGCGTCCGGCCGCGCAGCTGGAGGTCGCTCGCACCGAGCTGGTCGGGGATGGACGCCAGGTAGGCCCCCTCGAGGTCGTAGACGCGGACGGTGTCGCCGTAGGTGACGAAGACGTGGCCGCCGACGTCATCGACCGCGATGTCGCCGTAGGTGACCTCCGCCGAGGCGGGCGCGGCCGCGAGCGAGGCGGTGGCCATCACCCCCACCAGCACCGCGATCGCGACGAGCATGCGCACCAGACGAGCCATCTCTGTTCTCCGTTCCCCCCGCCGACCCTGCGCCGCCGCGTCCGGGCCGCACTCTACGCGGCGCATAGGTTCCAGGCATGGAGCTGCGGATCGACCCGTTGACGGGGGTGCAGGTGCAGGTGACCGGGTCGCGGCAGGCGCGGCCGAACCGGCCGACCTCCGGCTGCCCGTTCTGCGTGGGCGGGACCGAGGCGCCCGACCCCTACGTGGTCAAGGCGTTCACCAACCGGTGGCCCTCGTTCCCCGACGAGCGGTGCGAGGTGGTGCTCTACGCCCCGGACCACGACGCGCGGCTCCCGCACCTCCCGGGCCACCACGTGCGCCTCGTGGTGGACCTGTGGGCCGAGCGCACCGCGGCGCTCGGCGCCCGGGACGACCTCGCCTACGTGCTGGTGTTCGAGAACAACGGCGAAGCGGTGGGCGCCACCATCGCCCATCCGCACGGCCAGATCTACAGCTATCCCGATGTCCCCGCCCTGCCGGCCACCGAGCTGGCCCGGCTGGCCGACGGCCACCGCCTGCTGGAGGACGACCGTCCCGAGCTGACCGTCATCGAGCGGGACGGCTGGCGGGCCTGGGTCCCGTCCGCACCGATCTACCCCTACGGGCTGCGGGTGGCACCGCTGGACCGGCGACCCGATCTGCCCTCGCTCGACGATGCCGAGCGCGACGCGTTCGGCTCGGTGTTCACCGAGGCCCTGCGCCGCCTCGAGCACGTGTTCGACCCACCCATGCCGTACACGTTCTGGGTCCACCAGCGCCCCTTCGACGGCGGTGGCTGGCCCCAGGCCTGGATGCACGTCGAGATCGCCGGCCCCCACCGCTCGCCCGGCGTCATGCGCTACGTGGCCGGCGCGGAGCTCGGGAGCGGCGCCTACCTGAACCCGGTCCCGCCGGAGGAGGCTGCGGCCAACCTGCGATCGGCGGTGCCGTGAGCGACGGCGAGCGCGTCACCGCCGTCGGACCGGGTCGCGTCAACCTCATCGGCGAGCACACCGACTCCAGCGGTGGCCTCGTGCTGCCGCTGGCCATCGACCTGGCCACCACCATCAGCGGCACGCGCGGCGGCGACGAGGTCGTGCTGGTCTCGCCCGACGAAGCACACCCCGCCGTGGTGGCGCTCGACGTCGCCGACCCGGCCATCGCCACGCCGGGCTGGGCGCGCTACGTGGCCGGCGTGGTCGCCCAGGTGCGTCCGAGCGAGGGCTTCGTGGGCGAGGTGACCACCACGCTCCCCATCGGCGCCGGCTTGTCGTCGAGCGCGGCGCTCGAGGTGGCGCTCGCGCTCGCCCTGGGGTTCGAGGGCTCGGTCACCGAGCTGGCACGAGTGACCCAGCTCGCCGAGCAGCAGGCTTCGGGGGTGCCGTGCGGGATCATGGACCAGCTGGCATCGGCCGCCGGGATCGCCGGCCGGGCCCTGCTCATCGACTGCCACGACCTGACGATCACGCCCATCGCCGTGCCCGACGACGTCGAGATCCGGGTCATCCACTCCGGCCAGGCCCGCCAGCTCGCCGGTTCGGCCTACGCCGAGCGCACCGCCTCGGTCGCCGCCGCCGAAGCGGAGCTCGGGCCGCTCCGCCTGATCGAGGACCCCGGCACCGCTGACGCGCTCGATGACGAGGTGCTGCGCCGCCGGGCGCGCCACGTCATCAGCGAGAACGCTCGGGTCCGCGCCGTGGCGGCAGCCCTCCCCGCCGGCGATCTCGCAGCGGTCGGCGAGGCGCTCGTCGCCAGCCACACCTCGCTGCGCGACGACTTCGAGGTGTCGACGCCCGTGCTCGACGCGCTGGTGGACCGCCTCAACGCCACCGAGGGCGTCATCGGCGCCCGCCTCACGGGAGCCGGCTTCGGGGGCTGCGTCGTCGCCCTCACCCGCCCCGGCACGCTGCAGGAGGGCTGGCTCGTGACCCCCTCCCCCGGCGCCCGCCTCCTCTGAGCTACGAGCGCGCCGCGGCGATCGCGTGGTGGAGCCGGCGTCGGGCGCCCGGCGTGCGGACGCCCCACCAGAACAGGTCCTGGCCGTCGACCTCCACGACCGGGGCGATCGGGCGGAACGCGTCCAGGTGGAGGGGCGTGAACGCGTACGGCTCGGTGGGCGCCAGCACGACATCGGCACCGCGCTCGGCCACGTCGGCCAGCTCCACCGTGGGGTAGCGGTCGCCCGCAGCGCCGAACGCGTTGTCCACGCCGATCGAGGCCAGGAGCGACGAGCCGTAGGTGTCGCCGGCGAGGGTCATCCACGGGCGGCGCCAGATGGGGATGAACGCGCGCAGCCCGAGAGGCGGGAGCACCTCGTCCGCCGCCTCGACCGCGGCGCCGGCACCGACCTCGGCCGACAGCGACACCAGGGCCGGCGCGACCTCGTCGACCATGCGCGGTGAGCAGGCGTGCACGGCCAGGCCGGCGACGCGCAGCGCGTCGGCATCCTCTCGCCGGTTCTCCTCGTCGTTCATCACGACCAGGTCGGGAGCGAGCGCCACGATGTCGTCGACCTCGGGGTTCTTGGTGCCCCCGACCGATCGGATCCCGGGCTGTTCGCAGAAGCGCGTGCAGGCAACGGGCTCGATGCCCCAGGCGAGCAGCGTCTCGGTGACCGACGGGACCAGGCTGACCACCCGCAGGGGTCGGCGGCCGCTCACATCCGGTCGAGCAGTTCGGCCTTCTTGCGGGCGAACTCAGCATCGCTCAGCACGCCGCGCTGGTGGAGCTCGGACAGCTGGTCGATCTGCTCGGGGATCGTGTGGGCCTTGGTGGCGTCCACGGGAGCGGGATGGCCATCGTTCGGGCCGCGCATGCGCCCGAACTTGCGATCCTCGTTGGCCTCCATCTGGACGTAGATCTCCTTCTGCACCACGTTCGGCTTCCGCACGTTCTCGAAGTGGTTGGCCCCGGTCTCGCTGGCGGACTCCACCGTCAGGTCACCGGCGCCGACCAGGCGCTCGAGCGGACCCTGGCTGAACAGCACCGTGTTGACCCGGTCGAGCGGGATGTCGGTGCCCCGCTTGGAGATGACGCCCTCCCGGTTGATGATCCGGTCGGTGGTGAGCACGAAGTGCGTGGTGTTCCAGCGGGCGTAGGTGATGAGGAACCAGGCCAGGCAGAACAAGAAGGCGCCCAGCGACAACACGCGCGTGCTGGTCTCGAACCACTCCCAGTTGGTGCCCCCCGAGTTCCAGGCGAGCAGGCCCAGGCCGGCCACGATCACCGCGAGGAACACGCCCGAGGAGAGCGCCATGAAGAGCCAGTGCGGACGCAGGTCCAACACGATCTCTTCACCATCGTTGAGGAGCTTCGGAGGAAAGGCCACGGCGTGAGTGTACGCCTGCCGTCACCTGGGGTTCGGTGACGTCAGGTGCGGTCGCCACCTACGCTCACCGGGTGGACCGCGACCGCCTGCTCGACGGACTGGACCCGTCGCAGCGACGGGCCGTCACCACCGAGGCCCAGCCGCTGGCCATCCTCGCCGGGGCCGGATCCGGCAAGACCCGGGTCCTCACCCGGCGCATCGCCCACCGGTGCGCCACGGGCAGCGCCGACGCCCGGCACGTCCTGGCGCTCACCTTCACCCGCAAGGCCGCGGCCGAGCTCGACAGCCGGCTGCGGGCGTTCGGCTTGCGGGACCTGCCGGCCGCCGGCACGTTCCACGCCGTGGCGTACGCCCAGCTGCGCACCCGCTGGGCGTCGGCCGGTCAGGCGGCACCGACCCTGCTCGACCGCAAGGGCCGGGTCCTGGGCCGCATCCTCGGCGGCACCACCCGGTTCACACCATCGGACCTCGCCGCCGAGATCGAGTGGGCGAAGTCCCGTCTGGTGGGCCCGGACCGCTACCCCATCGCCGCGGCCCAGGCCGACCGCCGCCTTCCGGTCGAGCCAGAGCGGATCGCCGAGTGGTTCCGCCGCTACGAGGCGGAGAAGCGCAAGCGCGGCCTCGTCGACTTCGACGACCTGCTCGGCCAGTGCGCCGACGCCATCGCCACCGACCCGTCGTTCGCGGCCGCCCAGCGCTGGCGGTTCCGGCACCTGTTCGTCGACGAGTACCAGGACGTCAACCCGCTGCAGGAGCACCTCCTGCGAGCCTGGCTCGGCGATCGGCCCGACCTGGCCGTGGTGGGCGACCCGAACCAGGCGATCTACTCGTGGAACGGCGCCGAGCCGACCTTCCTGGTCGACTTCGCCCGGCACCATCCCGGCGCCGAGGTGGTCCACCTCGAGCACTCGTACCGGTCCACCCCCCAGATCCTCCACACGGCGGCTGCCGTCCTCGCCGGCGGCCGGGCCGGCGCTCGCCACGACCTCCAGCCCCACCGGTCCGACGGTCCCGTGCCCACCATCGTCGGATACGCCACCGACCTCGACGAGGCCAACGGCATCACCCGGGCCGTGCACGACAACCACCGCCCGGGCCGTCCCTGGTCGGCGCAGGCCGTGCTCGTCCGCACCAACGCCCAGACCTCCGTGATCGAGGCAGCGTTCCGCCGGGCGGCCATCCCCCACCGGGTCCGCGGGGCGGCGCAGCTGCTCGACGACCCCGAGGTGCGCGAGCTGCTCGGCCGCCTCGACAAGCTGCGAGAGCCCCTGGCCACCACGCTCGCAGACCTGGAGTCGTCCATCGAGACCCAGCGCGCCAACCTGCTCGAGGCACTCGAGGACCGGCTCGACGAGCACGGCTTGGACGACGTGGACCCCGATGCGCTCGACGGCCCCGCCGCACCGGGGCCGCTCATCGACGAGACCACCGCAGCCGGCCGCAAGATCGCCTCGCTCGAGCAGGTGCTGCGCCTCGGCCGCGACCTGCTCGTCGTGGACCCGGCCGCACGGACCGAGGGGTTCAGCGGCTGGCTCCGGGCCACGCTCCGCGAGGAGGGCCCGGAGGCGGCCGACGCGGTGAGCATCCTCACGTTCCACGCGGCCAAGGGCCTGGAGTGGCCGGTGGTCCACCTCGCCGGCATCGAGGCCGGATACGTCCCGATCAGCCACGCCAAGGCCCCCGCCGAGCGGGAGGAGGAGCAGCGCCTCTTCTACGTGGCGGTCACCCGCGCCGCCGACGTGCTGCGGTGCACCTGGGCCGAGCAGCGCACGTTCGGCGCCCAGACCGTCGACCGCAAGCCGTCGTCGTACCTCGGCTGGATCCGCAGCGCCGCTGGCGAGCTGGCGCGTGAGACGGTGCGCGCCGACGACCCCGTCACCGCGGTCGCCGCGACACGGGCCGAGCTCGAGCGCGTCGACCTCGGCGATCGCCCCATCCACGAAGCCCACCTCGTGCGCTCGGCGCTCCAGGGGTGGCGGGCCGAGGTGGCCCGCCGGGCCGCGGTGCGCCCCACCGTCGTGCTCTCGGACAAGGCGGTCGAGGCGCTGGTCCGCACCCGTCCGGCCACGGTCGACGAGCTCGCCGCCGTCCGCGACATCGGCCCGTCCACGCGCGAGCAGCACGGCGCTAGGTTGCTCGCCATCATCACCGGCGATGCTCGTCGCGGCCACGATGCTGCGACCGATCCGCTCACCGGCACCTGACCGCACCACCCCACCGGAGGACGCGCGTGCGCTTCGAGATCAGCCAGCACTTCCGCCACGACCCCCGATCGGTCGACGGCGCGTACGCCGATCCTGCGCTCTACCCCACGCTCGTCGGTCTGCCGAACCTCGGCCGCATGGAGGTCCGGAGCCACCAGCGAGACGGCGACACGGTGCGCCTCGACGTGCACGTGATGTTCCTGCGGGAGTTCTCGCCGGCGGTCGCCGCCGCCATCGATCCGAGCAAGCTGTCCTGGGTCCAGGAGTCCGTGTTCGATCTCGCCGCCGGGACCGCCACGTTCCGCCTCGTCCCCGACAACTACGGCGACCGATTCTCCGCCGGCGGGCGCACCCGGACGGAGGCGGACGGCGACGGCGCCTCGCGCACGCTCACCGGTGAGGTCAAGGTGCGCGCACCGCTGGTGGGGGGCCGGGTCGAGAAGGCCGTGGTGGAGGGCCTCCAGGAGTACCTCGCCGAGGAGGCGGCGCTCGTCGACGCGTTCATCGAGGGCCGACGGCCGACGGCCGACGGCTGACGGCCGTCGGGTCAGCGGATCGCTTCGCCTCGAGCCTGGCGCTCAGCGATCAGGTCGAGGAACTGGCCGGGCTGCATGGCGATGAACGTGCCCTTGGCCGTGGCCGTCACGTGGCCGTCGACGATGATCGACCCCTCGGTGAAGATCTTGCGGCGCTCGACGCCGACGAGCCGGCCCTCCATCCGCAGCAGCGTCTTCAACGGGGTCGGCGACTCGTAGCGGACGGTGAGCGTGCCGGTCATGCCGGGCGCCCCGGAGAGCGACTGGGTGGCCCCGAGCAGCTCGTCGAACGCGGCGGCGACGTACCCGCCGTGCACACACCCGGGCGGACCCTCGTAGGCCTGGCCGAACACGACCTCGGCCACGATCACCTCGTCCTCCTCGCGGATCGTCATGGGAGGTGCGAGCGGGTTGGCGATGCCGATCAGCGGGCTGTGGTCGTAGAGCGGGTCCTGACGTCCGCCGGCGTTGGCCATCTCGGAGAACCCGTACAGCGATCCCTGGTGGTGGCCCTCGAAGCGGGCGGCCGCCGACGCCACCTCGGCGGTGGCCGCTGCGATCACGTCATCGGGTGCGTCGGTGGCCACGAGCCGGTCGACCAGGTCGCGCGCGGCGTCGGCCAGCTCCTTCAGCGCCTCGCGGCGCGGCGACAGATCGCCGGCGGCCGCGGCGCGGAGCCGCTTGGTGACCATGGCCAACCGCTCCGGGTCGGCCTCGCCGGTCATCTTCGGCAGGTACTCGAACGGAGGAGGCTGGTCGCTCACGGGGGGCTCCGGTGTGGGTGGCGGCCTGGTCAGTCGGCCAGGTCGATGATGACGGGGGCGTGGTCCGAGGGCTTCTCGCCCTTGCGCGCCTGCCGGTCGATGGTGGCGAACCGGGCCCGCTCGGCGACGGGCTCGGTGGCCAGCACGAGATCGATCCGCATGCCGCGGTGGTTGTGGAAGTCCCCGGCGCGGTAGTCCCACCAGCTGAACAGCTTCGGCTCGGGCTGGAGGCGGCGGAAGGTGTCGACCAGGCCCCACGACTCCAGGTCGGCCAGCGCGGCCCGCTCGGGCGCGCTGGTGTGGGTGGAGTCGACGAACCGGGCGGCGTCGTACACGTCATCGTCGGTGGGGGCGATGTTGTAGTCGCCCGCCACCACGATCGGGTCGGAGGCGCCGCCCTGTTGGTCGAGCAGCGTGCGGAGCTTCGCCAACCACGCCAGCTTGTACCGGTAGTGATCGTCGTCGAGCGAGCGGCCGTTCGGCACGTAGACGCTGGCGATCCGGATACCGCCGCACGTGGCCCACACCAGCCGAGCCTCGGGATCGTCGTCGCCGGGGCCGAAGCCGAACAGCGGATCCTCGAGCCCGACCCGGCTCAAGATGGCCACGCCGTTCCACCGCCCCTCCCCGTGGTGCACCGACTCGTAGCCGAGCGACTGGAAGGCCATCGACGGGAACGCGCCGTCGGCGAGCTTGGTCTCCTGGAGGCAGACGACATCGGGCTGGACCTCGTCGAGCCAGGCCTCCACCCGGAACAGCCGGGCCTTCAGCGAGTTGACGTTCCAGGTCGCGAGGCGCACGCGGCCGACCATAGCGGGAGACGGTCGGCGTACCATCCGGCCCGTGGAGGCCACCTGCTGGAGCGACTACCTGTGCCCCTGGTGCTACGTCGGGCAGGACCGCAGCGCGCAGATGGAGGAGCTCGGCCTGTCCGTGGTGCACCGTCCCTACGAGCTGCACCCGGAGATCCCGCCGCGCGGCCGGGTCATCCGCGCCGACGGCCGCCTCGCCCCCACCTTCGCCCGCGTCGCCGCGGCGTGCGAAGAGATCGAGCTGCCGTTCGAGGCCCCGAGCCGCATGCCGAACACCCGGCGTGCGCTGGCGACCGCGGAGTGGGTGCGGCTCCACCACCCGGAGGCGGCGGCCGCCGTGCACGCCGCCCTCTTCCGCGCCCACTTCGCCGTTGGGTTGGCCATCGACGATCCCGACGTGGTGGACCAGATCGTCACCGGTGCCGGCGCGCCTGCGGCGGAGGTCCGCGCCGCCGTGGATTCGGGCGCGGCAGGACCACTCGTCGACGCATCGGTGGCCGAGGCTCGCTCGGCCGGTGTGTCGTCGACCCCCACCTGGGTGCTCGAGGACGGGTTCGCCATCCCCGGAGCCCTCGATCGGGCCACGCTCGCTCGGTGGATCACCAAGATCGTTGCCCGGTCCTCGTCGGCACCCTCCGCCTGAAGCGCGGGCTGGAGGGCCGGGCCGTGCGCCCGGCCCTCCACCAACGAGGAGTCCGCTTGGACTACTTCTTCTTGGCGGGGGCCTTCTTGGCCGGAGCCTTCTTCGCAGGCGCCTTCTTGGCGGGGGCCTTCTTGGCCGGAGCCTTCTTCGCTGCCGCCTTCTTGGCGGGAGCCTTCTTCGTAGCGGCCTTCTTTGCCGGAGCCTTCTTCACTGCCATGCTGGGTGCCTCCTCGGCTGGTTGGGTTTCCCCATCGGAGGCGGCGCCCCCGTGGAGAACTGTTGCAGAAGGATCGGCCGCGTCGCTGGATTCCACACCGGGAATCGCAAGGTCGATGCCCCGGCGCGGGGTGTCGAACGCGGTCACGACGAAGGTCCGGGCCTCTCCCACCGTCAGCACCTCACGTGCCTTGGTGGGAGCGGGGACCGCCATCGCCTTCAGCGGGATGTAGCACTGCGCGCCGTCCACCGTGGCGTAGGCACCGTGCGATGAGAACCGGTCGACCGTCGCCTCGACGAGGGCGCCGACCGGGTGGTTGCTCACGAACTGCAGGAAGGGCATCGCCTCGTTGATCGGGGTGGTGTCCTTGGTGGTGGATCGGCGGCGCCGGTTCCGAGACGAGCCCTCGCCCGCGTCGTCGGCCTTCTGCCTGGGGGCGGCCTTGGCTGCCGCCTTCTTCGAGGTGCCCGCCGCCTTCTTCGCCGGAGCTGCGTCCGCCTTCTCCGCTGCCGCCTTCCGACCTCGGCGCGGGGGCGGTCCGGTGGGGACGGGCAGGGGCAGCGTGGCCAGCTCCGAGCCCGACGAGGTGCCCCGCTTGGTGCCGCGGTTCTCCCGCGTGGCCCGACGGCTGGTCGGCCCGCGCACCGGCGTGCGCCACACGAAGACCCAACCGATGGCCGGCACCGGCTTGGCGCCGAGCAGGCGGCCCTCGTCGAAGAGCCAGTCGTACTGGCCGCCGTGGAACTCCTGGAACGAGTCGTTGGAGAAGACGGTGGCGTTCACCTTGTCGGCGACCTGGAGGATGAAGGCGTCGCCGCGCCCGATGGCGCCCGCAGGCGGCGTCACCAGTTCGCCGTTGACGATGCCGGCCTCGAACTCCTCGCGCTCGCTCTCGTCGATGCGGTGCCCGAAGGTGGCATCGACGATGACCGTGAGCTTCACGTCGCCGAACTCGGCGAGGAGCGCGCGGACGGCTTCGTCCAGCTGCGCCAGGCTCGGCGTGGTCCGACCCTCCGTAGCGATGTTCGATCCGTCGACGATGACGTGGGTGATGGCCATGTGATCTGCAAGTCAAGCACCTTGCGCGCGCATGACGTGGGACCGTGTCCACTTGCGCGTCGCTCTACCATCACCCGCGTGTCGATCACCGCTGTCCTGTTCGACTTCGGCGGGGTGATCACCACCAGTCCGTTCGAAGCCTTCGCCCGCTACGAAGCCGACCACGCGCTCCCCGCCGACTTCCTCCGGCGGGTCAACGCGACCGACCCCGACACCAACGCGTGGGCGCGCCTCGAGCGCAACGAGATCGACCTCGACGGCTTCGACGCCGCGTTCGCCGAGGAGTCCGGCGCCCTCGGCCACCGCGTCCGCGGCCGCGACGTGCTCGGGCTGCTCTCCGGCGACCTCCGTCCCGAGGTGGTGCGCGCCGTCGCCCGGAT
Organism: Ilumatobacteraceae bacterium; assembly: GCA_025463265.1. Taxonomy (GTDB): domain Bacteria; phylum Actinomycetota; class Acidimicrobiia; order Acidimicrobiales; family Iamiaceae; genus Aquihabitans. Next base: position 51,673 of record JAOBWH010000171.1, on the reverse strand, counting down.
CGCCGAGCGGTGCAAGACGGGGCTGCTCACCAACAACGTCGTGGGCATGGACCCGAGCGGCGCCATCGCGGAGGTGCTCCGCCACTTCGACGTCGTCATCGAGTCCAGCGTCGTGGGCGTCCGCAAGCCCGATCCGGCGTTCTACGAGCTGGCCTGCGAGCGCCTCGCCATCGACCCGTCCGACGCCGTGTTCCTCGACGACCTCGGCATCAACCTCAAGCCGGCCCGCGCCCTCGGCATGACCACGATCAAGGTCGTCGACCCCGCCGTGGCCCTCGCCGAGCTCGAGCAGCTCCTCGGATTTCCCCTGGTCTGACCAGGCGGCCCGAGCTCTGCATCGCGGCTACTGGTAGCCCTCGGCGATGTGGTCGACCCACCAGGCGGGAGCGGCGTTCATGAGCGTCGCCAGGTCGAGGTAGTCCCACCAGCGGGCGACCCTGCCGTCGCGGACCTCCATCACCGACGTGAACGGCAGCCGGACGCTGTGGTCATCGTCCCAGGTCCACGTCTCGGCGTGCTCGGTGATGACGTAGTCGCCTTGGGCGATGATCGGCCCGTCGTGCAGCTCGTAGGCCTGGAGGGGGGCGATGCCGAGCGCGAGGCGCGCCTCGGTGGCGGCCGGGCCGACGGCTCCGTCGTCGATGCCGATGACCGGGACGTCGACGTAGTGGCCGTCGTCGGCCATGAACGCGCCGACGGCGGCGAAGTCGCGTCGGCCGAGCGCCGCCCAGAAGTCGGTGACGAGGGCGAGGTTGGCGGCGGTCGTGTCGGTCATGCGGGCGGTCTAGCCGACGCCGGCCGGTGCGTGCGTCCTACTTGGCGTCGGCCCAGGTGGCGCCGAAGGAGAGGTTGACCTCCAGGGGCACGGCCAGGTCGGCGGCGCCGTGCATGACCTCCAGGGTGAGCGCCGCCACCTCGTCCTTCTCCGAGGGCGGGACCTCGAGGATGACCTCATCGTGCACCTGGAGGACGATGCGGCTGGCCAGCCGGCGCTGGACGAGCGCGTGGTCGAGGCGGATCAGCGCGACCTTGAAGATGTCGGCGGCGAGCCCCTGGATGCCGGCGTTCATGGCCTGGCGCTCGCCGGCCTGCTTGATGCCGCGGTTGGGAGACGCCAGCTCCGGGATGGGGCGGCGGCGGCCGAACAGCGTCTCGGTGTAGCCCCGCTCGCGAGCTTCCGCGACGGTGCGCTCCATGTACGCCTTCACCGAGGGGAACGCCAAGAAGTAGGCGTCGAGGATCTCGGCCGCCTCGCCCCGCGAGATGTTGAGGCGGGTGGCGAGACCGTACGCCTCCATGCCGTAGGCGAGGCCGTAGGACACCATCTTCGCCTTCGCCCGCTGACCGCCGTCGACGTCGGCCGGGTCCACGTGGAAGACCCGTGCCGCGGTGGCGGTGTGGATGTCGTCGCCGGCGTTGAACGCAGCGAGCAACCCGGGGTCCTGGGCGAGGTGGGCGATGCAGCGCAGCTCGATCTGGTTGTAGTCGGCGACGAGCAGCTCGCAGCCCGCCGCCGGGACGAACGCCTTGCGGAACGCCTTGCCCTGCTCCGAGCGGACCGGGATGTTGTGCAGGTTCGGCGCGTCTGACGAGAGCCGCCCGGTGCGCGCCACCGTCTGGTTGAACGTGGCGTGGATGCGGTCGTCCGCGCCGACCTCGGCGAGGAGCCCGGTGCCGTAGGTGGAGCGCAGCTTCTCCACCTCCCGGTAGCGCAGGAGGTGCTCGATGATCGGGTGCTGGCCCTCCATCTTCTCGAGCGACGCTGCGTCGGTGGAGAAGCCGGTCTTGGTCTTCTTGGTGGGCGTGAGGCCGAGCTTGTCGAACAAGATGGTGCGGAGCTGCGGCGTGGAGTTCACGTTGAACGACTCCCCCGCGTCCTCCTGGATGGCGGCGGCCAGCTCGGTGACCTCGGCGGTGAGCTGCTCGTTGAGCCGCTCCAGCTCCGCGCGGTCGACGCCCACGCCCACGTGCTCCATCTGGGCGAGCACGGCGACCAGCGGCGTCTCGATGTCGTCGTGCAGGGCGCGCAGCCCGTTGGCGTCGAGCGACGCGAGCATCGGCTCGACGAGGCGGGACACGGCGAGCGCCTGGCGGGCCGTGATGAGCCCGACGTCGACGGTCTCGCCACCGAGGTCCAGCTGGCCCGACGGCGCCGCCGTGCCGACCGGCAGCTCGAGGTGGGCGTAGCGGGCGAGGACGTCTTCGATGGAGTACCGGGTCTCCGCCGGGTCGAGGAGGTACGCGGCGAGCGTGGTGTCGATGGCGATCACGGGCAGCGTCGCGGCGTCGTCGGCGTCGAGCAGGCTCCGCAGGATCGGCTTCGCCGGGTGGGCGGCGATGGTCCGGGCGGCCAGCGTGGCGAGCAGCGCCTCGCGCACCGACGGGTGGCCGAACACGTCGGCCGGCAGCCACCCGACCTCGCCCGCGGCGCTGTCGGTGACGAACGCCAGGCCCTCCATCGGCGAGCGGCCGAGCGCGTCGGTCCACGATGCCGCCACCGCCAGCGGACCGTCGCCCGTGGACGCGGCCCGGAGGGCGGCGACGGCCGCCTCCGGGTCCTCGAACGCCTCGACCTCGGCCTCGAGCACATCCACGGCGGAGCTGGTGCTGCCGAGGTCCGCCTCGAGCGCCTCGGCCAACCGGTCGTACAAGGTGCGGAACTCGAGGAAGTCGAACAGGGCCCGCACCTCGTCGGTGTCGGGCTGCGGGAAGCCGAGCTGATCCAGCTCGACGGGGAGCTCCACATCTCGCAGGAGCGTCATCATCTCGACGTTGCTGCGGGCCTGCGCCTCGTGCTCGGCCAGGTTCTGGCGCAGCTTGGGCGTCTGCTCGTCGACGTGGTCGAAGATGCCGTCGAGCCCGCCGTAGGTGTTGATGAGCTTGGCGGCCGTCTTCTCCCCCACGCCGGGGATGCCGGGCAGGTTGTCCGACGGGTCGCCGCGCAAGGCGGCGTACTGCACGTACTTGGTGGGGTGGACGCCGGTCCGCTCCACGATGCCGGCCTCGTCGTAGTTCGCGTAGTCCGACACGCCGCGCTTGTTGTAGATGACCCGGATGTGCGGGTCCTGCACCAGCTGGTAGCTGTCGCGGTCTCCGGTGACGATGAGGACGTCGTCGCCACGAGCGGCCGCGAGGGTGGCGAACGTGGCGATGATGTCATCGGCCTCCACGCCGACCTGCTCGATGGCGGTGACGCCGAGCGTGTCGACCACCTGGCGCACCAGCGGGAGCTGCTGGCGCAAGATGTCCGGGGCCGCGATCCGGTTGGCCTTGTACTCCGGATCCCGGTCGTGGCGGAACGTCTTCTCCGGCCGGTCGAACGCCACGGCGATGGCGTCGGGCTTGTGGTCGCGGACCAGGTTGATGAACATCGACGTGAAGCCGAAGACGGCGTTGGTCACCTGCCCGGAGGCGGTGACCAGATCCGTGGGGAGCGCGTGGAACGCCCGGTACGTGAGGGAGTTGCCGTCGATGAGCATGAACCGCATGGCTGCTGATCGTACGGGCTGGGTGTGACACCCGCGACGGGCGGGTGGGCGGGTCTCGTGGCCGGCGTGTCAGCTGGCGACGAGGTCCCCGGCGGCCTCCTGGCGGCGGCGCTTGAGGATGCGTCGGCGCTCGCGCTCGGAGCAGCCGCCCCACACGCCGTGCTCGATGCGGTGCTCGAGCGCGTACTCGAGGCACGGGGCCTTGACCGGGCACTCGGCGCAGATGGCACGGGCGGTGACCACGCCGTTGCCGTCGCTCGGGAAGAACGCGGCGGGCGGGTAGAAGCGGCAGTGCCCCTCCTGCATCCATGCGACCTCGGTCTCGTCCATCTCGTCTCCTCCAGCCCCTCCGGGCCGCCCAAGGCAACGTTGCCTGGGTGCGATGGTGCGCGACCGCGCCGCAAACGCCCGTAAAGCCGCCAGGGAGCTTGCTGTGAGCCGGCCGGGGGAACCCTGGGTGCCGCGGGCTACCGGCGGACCGGGTCAGGCCGGGGTGAGCTCGCCGTCGAGGACCCGCTGGGCCACGGCCTTCATGGTCTGGCGCTCGGCCATGGCGGTCTTCTGGATGAAGGCGAACGCCGCCGACTCGCTGAGCCCGCCCTGGTCCATGAGCTGGCCCTTGGCGCGGTCGACCACCTTGCGGGTCTCGAGCTGCTCCTCCAGGGAGGTGGCCTGGTCGTGGAGGGCCTTGAGCTCCCGGAAGCGGCCGAGCGCGACCTCGATGGCGGGGAAGAGGTCGGCCTTCTGGAAGGGCTTGACCAGGTAGGCGAGCGCACCGGCGTCGCGAGCCCGCTCGATGAGGTCCCGCTGGCTGAAGGCGGTGAGGATCAACACGGCGGCGCGCCGCTCGCCGGCGATCTCGCGAGCGGCGGACAGGCCGTCGAGCCCGGGCATCTTGATGTCGAGGATGGCGACATCGGGGTTGTGCTCGCGCACCAGCTCCACCGCCTCATCGCCGCGACCGGTCTCGGCCACGACCTCGTAGCCCTCCTCCTCGAGGGTCTCCTTGAGATCGAGGCGGATGATGGCTTCGTCTTCCGCGATCACGACACGGGTGGGCACCGTTGCGCTCCAGGTGGGGATAGTCAGGTGGTGGTGGCGACGAGCCGGTCGAGCAGGTCGTCCTGGGTGAGTTCGAGCTGGCGGACCTCGGCGAGGAGATCGGCGTGGTGGCGGCGCATCGCATCGGCGTGGCGCTCCGCCTCGTGGTGCTCCTGCTCAGCGACCGGGGTCTCCGAGACGAGGGCTCGCAGCCGGGCCTCGTCGGCCTCCTCCGCGAGCTGGGTCAACTGCTCCTGGGCCACGGCCAGATCGCGCCTGACCGCCTTCAAGCGGTCTGAGACGTCCCGGAGACGCCGTTCGATCAAGGTCCGGCCCACGGAGCGGAGTCTAGGCACGGCCCCGTCTCGTGCCCGCCCACCCTCGCGACCTGCGTCTCGGCGCCGCCGCTGGTCCGTGCATCGGCATGGCTGCGGGTCGCGCTCACCGGGAACGGTTGCCACAATGGACCAGATGCCGCACACCGATGAGGACCACGGCTGGGGCATCGCCCCCGGCTACCACGACGTCTGGGGCGACTGGACCACCCCCTCCCCTCAAGCGGCGGCCCGCCTGCGCCGGGCGATGGGCGCCCACACCGACGACCCCGACGAGCCGGCCCCCACCGGCACCCCGCTCCAGATCGTGCGCCCCGGCGAGACCGCCCGGGCGGGCACCACCAGCCCGTCGACCCTGTTCCTGGAGGACGGCACCCAGGTCAAGGTGCGCGACGGGCGGATCCCGTCCGACCTGCCGTTGGGGTACCACCGCCTGGAGGCGGACGACGGCCGCAGCGGCCTGCACGTCGAGCACGTCATCGTGGCCCCGCCCCGGGCCCACCTCGACGACCAGCTGCGCATCTGGGGCCTCACCGCCCAGCTCTACGCCGCCCGATCCAACGCGAGCTGGGGCATGGGCGACCTCACCGATCTCGGGCGCCTCGTGGCGTGGGCAACCCAGCGGGGCGCCGGGATGATCGGCCTCAACCCGCTGCACGCGTCGGCCAACGTCGGGAGGCCTGCCAACAGCCCGTACTCACCCAGCAGCCGCCGCTGGCGGGATCCGATCTACCTCGACGTGATGCGGATCGGGAGCGGCCTGCCCGATGCCGACCGGGCCGTCGCCGCCGGGATCGCGCTGAACGAGGGCGACCGCATCGACCGCTCGGCGGTGTGGGAGCTCAAGCGCCAGGTCCTCGAGACCATGTGGGCCATCGGATCCGTCGACCCGGCCTTCGAGCACTACCGCCAGGAGCGGGGCGCGGCCCTCCGCCTCTGGGGCACCTACTGCGCCCTCGCCGAGGTGCACGGTGCCAGCTGGCCCGGCTGGCCCGAGGAGGTGCGCCACCCCACCCGGCCGGCGGTGGCCCGCTTCGCCGATGCCCACCCGGACCGGGTCGCGTTCTGGTCGTGGCTGCAGTTCCTGGTGGAGCAGCAGTTCGAGGCCAGCGGATCGGCTCAGGCCGTGGTCACCGACCTCGCCGTGGGCTTCGCACCCGATGGCTTCGACGCCTGGGAGTGGCAGGACCTCCTGGCGACGGGCTGCCGCATCGGCGCCCCGCCCGACCTGCTGGGGCCCGATGGTCAGGACTGGGGCCTGCCGCCGTTCGTGCCGTGGAAGCTGCGCCGCCTCGCCTACCAGCCCTTCGCGGAGACGCTGCGGGCCAACCTCCGTCACTCCAAGGGCCTGCGGGTCGACCACGTGATGGGCCTGCTCCGCCTGCTCTGGATCCCGCCGGGCATGACGCCCGCCGACGGCGCGTACGTGCGCTGGCACGGCAGCGAGCTGCTCGACATCGTGGCCCTCGAGAGCCACCGCGCCGGGGCGTTCGTCATCGGCGAGGACCTCGGCACCGTCGACCCGGCGATCCAGGACCTGCTGCGCGAGCGCGGGCTGCTGAGCACCCGCCTGCTGTGGTTCGAAGACGACGCCCCCCACGACTGGCCCCGCCAGGCCATGGCCGCCATCACCACCCACGACCTGCCCACCGTCGCCGGCGTGTGGAGCGGCGTGGACCTCGCCGATCAGCGGGCGGCGGGCGTCACCGTGCCCGCCGACGGTGACGAGGAGTTCCGCCACCGCCTGCGCGTGGCGGCGAGCGTGGACGATGCGGCGCCGGTGGACCACGTGGTCGTCGAGTCGTACCGGAAGCTCGCGGAATCACCGTGCATGGTCGTCACCGCTGCCCTCGACGACCTCCTCGGGGCCGAGCGCCGCCCGAACGTCCCCGGCACCATCGACGAGCACCCGAACTGGCGCATCCCGCTCCCCGCCCCCATCGACGACCTCGCTCGAGCGCCCCTCGCCGACCGCATCACCGACGCCTTGGCCCGAGACCGCCCTCCCGCGCCGTAAGTCAGCCGAGGCGGATGCCCATCGAGGTGCCGCCTGCGTGCCCGGGGCGGGAATCGAACCCGCACGCCCGTGAGGGCAAAGGATTTTGAGTCCTCCGCGTCTGCCTATTCCGCCACCCGGGCAAGGTGGTGCTGCGAGGATCGAGTGTAGGCGGCGACCCTGGACCGCCCGCCACGGTGATCGGCCGGCCCGCCGGGAGGATCAGTCGCCGGCGAGGGCCTGGAGGAGCTTCTTGGGGGTGTCCTTGGGGCTGATCTTCGGCCACGAGTGGCTGACCTTGCCCTTCTCGTCGATGAGGAACGCCGAGCGGATGATGCCCATGTAGCGCTTGCCGTAGTTGACCTTCTCGCCCCAGACGCCGTACTTCTCGGCGGTGTCGTGCTCGGGGTCCGACAGGAGCGTGAAGCCGAGCTGGTGCTTCTCGTCGAACTTCTTCAGCTTCTCGGGCTGGTCGGGGCTGATGCCGATGATCACGGTGTCGCCGATGTCGTCCTTGATGGCGCTCAGCTCGCACGACTGGGTGGTGCAGCCGGGCGTGTCGGCCTTCGGGTAGAAGTACACGAGCACCTTGCGCCCCTTATACGACGACAACCGGAGCTTGGCCCCGTTCTGGTCGTTCAGGTTGAAGGCGGGAGCGCGGTCACCAGCAGCGGGAGCATCAGCCATGCGCTCACCGTACCGGCTCGATCGCGGGGCGTGGACGGGCCAGGAGCGGGGCGGGTTCAGGGACGCAGGCCCAGCGGGCTGTCGTTGATCATGTGGGTGCTGGCCATCTCGAAGTAGGCGATCATCCGCTCCTCGATGTCCGGTGCGAGGCCGCCGGTCCGCACCGCGTCGACCATGTGCCCGAGCCAGGCGTCGCGCTCCGCGGTCCCGATGACGAACGGGGCGTGGCGCATGCGCAGGCGAGGGTGGCCGCGACCATCGGAGTACATCGCTGACCCACCGCCCCAGTACTGGGCGAGGAAGCCGGCGGTGTGCTCGATCGGTCCGGAGAGGTCCTCGGGGTACAGGGGACGCAGCACCGGATCGACGGCGACCGCCGCGTAGAACCGCTCGACCAGCGCCACGAACCACGGCAGTCCGCCGACCGCCTCGAACACGTTGACCTCAGGTGCATCGCCGGAGTCGCTCATGCGGCACGGCCCGGGTGGTCCTTGCGGAACGTCCACGCCATGGCGATCACCCAGCCGATGGAGCCGCCCACGGCCGCGGCCGGCTGGTCCAGGACCACGCCCACGAGCACGACGATGGCCACGACGCCGACGGCGATGATCAGCCCGGCGCGCTTGAGCGCATCGGCCTCCGCCTCGGTCCGCAGCGCCGGGCCGCGACCGGCGCTCGACGATCGGCGGCGGCCCGCCGGACGAGACCGGCCGCGGGACGCACTCGAAGGCCGCGACGGGCGAACCGGTGCTGCTCGCTCCGCCGCAGCGGCCTCACCGGGATCGGCCGGGCGACGCGGGCGCGGCGTGGGCCGGGGCTCCTCGCTCATCCGACGACGCGGCCGGGACCGCCGCCGGGGCCGAAGAACCCGCCCTCGGGACGAGCGTGGGCGTGGAAGTGGTTCGGGATGTTGCGCATGGTGCCGTCGATCCAGTGGGCGCCGAGGTTGGTCTGGGCGACCCGCACGAGCTGCGCCATCATGTGGCCGCGCTCGTCCTCGGGCGGCTCGGTGCCGTGGCCGCGCCACACCACCATCGGCGTGGCGCAGATCTCGCAGTCGGCGATCCAGCACACGTCGTCCTCGTGGTGCCAGGGCGTGATCTTCGCCGCTTCGCACAGCGGGCACCCGTCATCGAACGCTCGAACCTCCGTCACGGCGCCCATCGTAGGAGGGCGCGCCGCCCCGACCTCCCTGAAGGGGGCGCCCGCTACCGTCGTCGCCATGTCCGACGGATCCGGTTCTGCAGGTCAGGGGTACGTGGTGGTGCCGGACTCGGGCGCTGGTCCCGGCGTGCTGGTGCTCCACGCGTGGTGGGGGCTCACCCCCTTCTTCCACACGGTCTGCGACCGGTTGGCGGACGCCGGGTTCGTCGCCCTCGCCCCCGATCTCCACGGCGGCGGACAGACCGCCGACACCCCCGACGAGGCCGAGGCCCTGCTGGCCAGCACCGACCCCAACCGCACGGCCAGCCTGGTCGTCTCGTCGATGTCGGCGCTGCGGGGCATGCCCGCCACGCCCGACGGCCGCATCGGTGTCCTCGGGTACTCGATGGGCGCATCGTGGGCCTTCTGGGCGGCCACCCGCTTCCCCGACGATGTGGCCGCGGTCACCGGCTACTACGGCAGCCAGGACATCGACTTCTCCCCGGCACGAGCCGCGTTCCAGGGCCACTTCGCCGAGATCGACGAGTTCGAGTCCGAGGACAGCGTCAACTACCTCGAGGCCCAGCTGCGCCTCTGCGGGCACCCCGTGGAGTTCCACCGCTACCCCGGCACCGGCCACTGGTTCGCCGAGTCCGACCGCGCCGCCGCCCACGTCCCCGCCGCCGACGACCTGGCCTGGGAGCGCACCATCGAGTTCCTCCACCGCAACCTCGACCACCAGACCTGATCGGGCGCGCCCGGGCCGGCGGGAGGTCGGCCGGTACGGTGGCCGACCATGACGTTCGCCCGACCCAGCACCCGTGCCGTGGCCGCCACCTTGATCGCTGCGGCCATCGGCATCCTCGCCCCCGCCTGCTCCTCGGGCGGCAGCGACGCCGCCAAGGGCACCACCACGGCGGTCGTAAAGGCCACGACCACCACCGGGGCCGTCACCACCACGGGTGCCGCCACCACGGCGGCGCCCGCTGCGCCCACCGGTCTCCCCGACCAGGAGGCCGCCGCTACCAAGCTCTACGACGCCTGGGTGGCCGACGACCGGGTCAGCGCCGCGACCGTGGCCGACCAGGCCGCCATCGACAACATCTGGCCCGCCGCCAAGGGCGACTACTCGCTCTACAACAGCTGCTCCACCGGCGAGTTCGACACGTCGGGCTGCTTGTTCCGCGGCGCCAACGGCACCATCCAGATCGACCTCGAGAAGCGCGGCGGGAACTGGGTCGTCGCCGGCGCCTTCTGGAGCGAGCCCTGATCTACCCCGCGTCGAGGGCCTTGCGAAGGCTGGCGATGAAGGCGTGGAGCTGCTCGGGGGTCTCGCCGTCGAGGATGCGGCGGACGACGGCGGTGCCGACGATGGCGCCGTCGGCCTCGGCCGACACCTCCACCGCCTGTTCGGGCGTGCTGACGCCGAAGCCCATGAGGACGGGCTTGTCGGTCAGGGCCTTGATGCGCCGGGCCAGCACCGCGCCCTGCTCGCCCAGCGAGGCCCGCTCGCCGGTGATGCCCATGAGGTTGACGCCGTAGATGTAGCCGCGGCTCTGCTCGCAGACGCGGGCGAGGCGGTCGTCGGGGGTGATGGGCCCCGCCATCAGCACGGTGTCGATGCCGGCCGGGTCCGCGGCGGCCCGCCACGGGCCCTGCTCCTCCATCGGCACGTCGGGCAGGACGACCCCGGACACACCCGCCTCGGCCAGCTCGCCGGCCATGCGCTCGTCGCCCATGTGGAAGACGAGGTTGTAGTACGTCATGGCCACGAGCGGCACGCCTGCGTCGACGCCCCGCAGGTCGGCGAGGACCGACCCGGGGGTGGTGCCGCTGCGCAGCGCCAGCTCCGAGGCCTGCTGGATGACCGGTCCGTCCATGGCCGGATCGGAGAACGGGATGCCGACCTCGATCACGTCGGCGCCGGCGTCGGCCATCGCCCGCAGGTGCTCGGTCCAGGGCCCGAGCCCACCCGTGAGGTAGGGCACGAGCAGCTTCCGGCCGCTGGCCCGCAGCGCGCGGAGCTCGGCCTCCATCGGGCTGACTGCGGTGGGGCTGACCGCGATGGGGCTGACCGCGACCGAGCTGACGGGGCCGAGCTCGCTCACGAGCGCTCGCCTTCGAGGATGTCCATCATCTGGGCGACGTCCTTGTCCCCCCGGCCCGACAGGTTGAGCAGCACGGTGTGGCCCTGCATCGAGGGCGCCTCCCGCAGGATCCAGGCCAGCCCGTGGGCGGGCTCGAGCGCCGGGATGATGCCCTCGGTCCGGGTCAGCACCTGGAAGGCGTTGATGACCTCGTCGTCGGTGACCGGGTGGTACTGCGCCCTCCCGATGTCGGACAGGTGGGCGTGCTCGGGGCCGACGCCCGGGTAGTCGAGGCCGGCGGAGATCGAATGGGCCTCCTCGACCTGACCCCACTCGTCCTGCATCAGGTACGAGTGCATGCCGTGCACGACACCCGGGATGCCGGCGCCCACCGCAGCACCGCCAGCCGGCTCGACACCGACGAGCGCAGCCGACGTGTCGGCGAAGCCGGAGAAGATGCCCGCGGCGTTGGAGCCGCCGCCGACGCAGGCCACGACGACATCGGGGTCGGCGCCGTCGAGCAGCGCCCGGGTCTGCTGGCGGGCCTCGTCGCCGATGACCCGGTGCAGCTCGCGCACCAGCCACGGGTACGGGTGCGGGCCCATGACCGAACCGAGGCAGTAGTGCGAGGTCTCGACGGTGGCCACCCAATCCCGCATGGCCTCGTTGACGGCGTCTTTGAGGGTGCGGCTGCCCGAGAGCGCCGGCCTCACCTCGGCACCGAGCAGGCGCATGCGGAAGACGTTGAGCTTCTGGCGCTCCATGTCGACCTCGCCCATGTAGACGGTGCACTCGAAGCCCATCAGCGCCGCCGCGGTGGCGGTGGCGACGCCGTGCTGGCCGGCGCCGGTCTCGGCGACGAGGCGGGTCTTGCCCATCCGCTTGGTGAGCAGGGCCTGGCCGAGCACGTTGTTGATCTTGTGGGAGCCGGTGTGGTTGAGGTCCTCCCGCTTGAGGAGGACGCGGACGCCGATCTCCTCGGACAGGCGGTGGCACTCGGTGAGCGGCGACGGGCGGCCGGCGTAGCTGCTGAGCAGCTCGTCGAGCTCGGCGCGGAAGGCGGCGTCGGCCCACGCGTCGCGGAAGGCGGCGTCGAGCTCGATGCACGCGGGCATGAGGGTCTCGGGGATGAACCGGCCGCCGAAGCGGCCGAAGCGGCCGGTGGCGTCGGGCTCGCCCATGAAGGACGAGTCGGGCGGGGAGGAGGTCATGGGTGCCTCACGTTACGGAGCAGGACAGGGGGACGGACAACTGCAGGGGACGGCGCACGGGCGTGCGCCCGGTCACCGGTTCAGCCGTCCCGCCATCGCCGGCTCATGGCGAGCCGTCCTGCATCCAGTCGAACGGAGCGCCCGACTCCGGATCTGGTCCGAACTCGTCGGTGACCGGGGCGGCCTTGCGGGCGTTCTCGATGAACAGCCGGACCTTGCGAGCGTCCTTCTGGCCCGGCTCGCCACGCTCGGCCTCGACCCCGGTGGCGACGTCGACGCCCCACGGCTTCACCCGGCGGACGGCGTCGGCGACGTTGTCGGGGTGCAGGCCGCCCGCGAGGATCACCTTGACGCCGTCGGGCCGGCCCTCGGCGAGGGTCCAGTCGAACACCTCGCCCGAACCGGGCTGCGGCGAGTCGATCATGATGGCGTCGGCGCCGTAGGACGCCGCGTGCTCGAGGCTGGGATCGCCGGCCCCGAACGCCTTGACCACGTACGGGACCCGCTCGCGCACCCACCGGGTGGACTCCGCGCTCTCGTGACCGTGGAGCTGGGCGGCCCGGAGACCGGCGCTGTTCACGATCTCGACCACGCGCGAGGCCGCCTCGTCGCGGAAGATGCCGACCGTGAGGATCTCTGGGGGCAGCCGCCGGGCGATGTCGCGCGCCAGCACCGGGGCGATCTGGCGGCGGGAGCCCGAGACGAAGTTGAACCCGAGCGCGTCGGCACCCATCGCCACAGCGAGCAGGGCGTCGTCCTCCCGGGTGATGCCGCAGATCTTCACGAACACCCCGGAGAATCTACGAGGTGGTCGCGCGGGTCTCCGTGATGGGTTTGCGAGGCGCCCGATCCTTCTCCAGCTCCTGGTACCCCCAGTGCAGGAAGCGGAACGAGATCTGGACCCAGAGGAAGACCATGCCGCCGACCTGGAGGATGGCCGCCGCGGTCTGCTGGTCGACCACGGCGTCGAACCCGGCGAACACCCGCGGAGCGAGGTCGTAGGTGGAGTAGATGGCGTTGTCGGCCCAGGTCATGAAGAAGCCCGGCAGCAGCGGGACCACCGACTGGACGATCAGGTAGGCCAGCGCGACGGCCCCGGTGAGGCGGTGGACGCCGGGGTGCGGGCACTGGACCGGCATCCACAGGATGAAGCCGGCCACGACCCACGCCAGGTCCATGGCGAAGGCGCCGTACGGGGTGGACACCAGGGGATCGAGGATCGCCGGCGCGTTGACCGCGAGCAGGGTCACGGCAGCGACCGGGATGGCGATGAGCGGCCGGGCGGACCACCGCAGCACCGTGAGGCGACGGCCCCAGCCCACGACCCGCACGGCCAGGCCGGCGGGGCAGGCGTAGAGCAGCAGCGGGGCGACGGCGAACACCATCAGCACCTGGCGCATCATCTGGGCGGTGGCCAGGTACCCGGCGCCGAGCGACGCCAGGGGCCAGTCCAGGCACGCCCACAGCCCGATGATCCCGAACGCGAAGCTGAGGGCGCGCGAGGCGCCCGACCCGGGGTAGGCGCCGCTGCCGGCCTCCAGCGCCGCCGCCTCGCGGGCGTCGAGCTCGGGCTCCTGGTGGCGGCCCCGCCAGTGCCACCACGCCGCCAGGGCGAGGACGCCGAGCAGGATCGCCCAGGCGCCCAGGTAGGGCCTCGGCGTCCAGGTCCAGTTGCGGGCCGACGACGAGCACCACCAGTTCACGAGCGTCGCCCGGTCACGTGTACCGCCCCTTCGCCAGGCGCGGCAGGTCCTGCACCCAGGTCTGGGGGCGGACGTCGCTGCCCGGGTAGTACCGGTGGGCGAGGTCGTCGGTCGGCGAGTAGGCGAACACCTTGCTGGAGTGGATCACGGCGTACTCGCCGTTCTCGTCGGGCTCCTCGATGGCGATGGGCCCGTTGAACACCTGGCGGTTGGCCTCGGCGATGACCTTCTCCGTGCCGGTGAGCCCGAGGAAGGTCGGGTTGATCCGGCCGAGGTAGGTCTGGAGCTGCTCGGGCGTGTCCCGGGCGATGTCGACCCCGACGAACAGCACCATCGGGTCCGACCCGGGCCCGTTGCCGATCTGGTCGAGCGCCCGGTTGAGCGACGAGAGCGTGACCGGGCACACGTCGGGGCAGTTCGTGTAGCCGAAGAACAGCAGGGCGAGCTTCCCCTTCGTCTTCTCGACGAACGGGAACGGCTCGCCGTTCATGTCGGTGAAGGTCACGTCCGGCTTGGCCAGGCCCTGCTCGTCCACCTCGCCGCCCCACGGCTTCTGCTCGCCGGTCTCGATCGACGGGTCCTTCGTGCTGGACGGGCCGAAGCTGCACCCTGCGAGGCCGGCGATGGCGAGGCCCGACGCCGCCACCGAGGCGCCGAGGAAGCGGCGGCGGGTCAGGGCGTCGGGGTCAGTGGTCATGGGTTCCTCCGCTGCCGTCGCCGCCCGTGCCGGAGGCACCCGGCTCCACGACCTCGGCGGTCGCATCGACGACGCCGGCGTGCTCGAAGGTGAGGGTGAGCTCGACGTCATCGCCGACCTCCAGGTCGCGGGTGATCCCGGTGAGCATCACATGCAATCCGCCCGGTTCAAACGTGACGGATGACCGTGCCGGGATCGCCAGCTCGGCCTGCTCCGTCATGACCGACCGGCCCTGCGCGTCGGTGTCCGTGCGGTGCACGGTCACCGTCTCCGCGACCGGGCTGCTCACCGATCGGAGCACGTCGGGGGTGCCGGTCCCGTTGCGGACCACCATCCGGACCGCGGCGACCCGCGGGTTCGCCGGCCAGTCGATCGTGGCGCCGTCCACCGTGACCCTCCCCGACGCCACCTCGCCGCCCTGGGCCGCCGCCGTGCCGGCCCCGTCGCCCGAGCCGCACGCGGCGGTGCCCACGAGGACGCAGGCGGCCAGCGCGAGCGCGACGAGCAGGGGGCGGGGGGAAGGGGTCATCGGCAGGGGGCTCCGGGATCCAGCTTGGCCCGCGGCTGGACCTCGTTGGTAGTCGGCTCCTCCGATCGGGACGTTCCCGCGCGGCAGGCGCTCAGACCCGGGGGATCGCTCGCAGGGCGGACACGGCGGCACCGTGATCGCCGGCGGTGACGAGCGACTCCCCCACCAGGACGGCGTGGTACCCGGCCTCGGCCAGGTGGGTGGCGTCGGGCACCCCGCGGACGCCGGACTCGGCCACCCGGACGACGCCGTCGGGCATCTGCGGCGCCATGCGCACGGCGCGGTCCGTGTCGACCTCGAAGGTGACCAGGTCCCGCTGGTTGACGCCCACCAGGGAGGCACCGACGGTGAGCGCCCGCTCCAGCTCGGGCTCGTCGTGCACCTCCACCAGGACATCGAGGCCGACCTCGACGGCGAGGGCGTGGAAGTCCGCCAGCTCGGCGTCGTCGAGCGCAGCGACGATGAGCAGCACGGCGTCCGCGCCCATGATCCGGGCGTCGCACACGTCGGCGGCGGCCACCGTGAAGTCCTTGCGGAGCACCGGGACCGACACGGTGCCCCGGGCCGCCCGGAGATCGTCGGCCGAGCCCCGGAACCACGCCTCGTCGGTGAGGACGGACAGGCACGTGGCACCACCGGACTCGTAGCCCTTCGCCACCGCCGACGGGTCGAGGCCCACGTTGAGGTCGCCCTTCGACGGCGACGCCCGCTTCACCTCGGCGATCACCGCCAAGCCGTCGGCCCCGGCCAGCGCCGCTGCGAACCCGCGCGCTGGCGGCTCCGCCTGCGCCTCGTCGCGGAGGGCCTCGATCGATCGGCGGTCCTCAGCGGCCCGAGCGCGGTGGTCGAGGAGGATGCGATCGAGGTACGTGGCCACCGCCCGACGGTACCGCTCCGTCAGCGGCGCCTTCCCCTCGACATCTCGAACAGCGGCAACATGATGAACAGGCCCGCCGCCAGGATCACGCACACCGCGCCCAGCGCCACCAGCTCGTCGAGCTGCACCGCGAGACCGACGAACACCGACAGCACGGCGCCGGCGAAGAGCACCACCGGCAGGAGGGTCAGCGCCTTGCGGCGGTCCGATCGGGGCAGGTCGGGAGCGAGCTCGTCGTCCTCGTCGGCCCACGCGTCGAAGTCGGTCATCCAGCCGTCGTCGTCGGCCCGTGGCGTCCACCCCTTGCCCTCGGGCACCTGGGGCGCAGCGGCCGCCCGCTCGCGCTCGGCTCGGCGCGCCACGCCGGGGTCGCCGCCGGTCAAGAGGGAGCGGTCGTAGGACGCCCGGGCGGACGGATCGCCGAGCACCTCCCACGCCTGGTTCAGCTCCTGCATCCGGCGGGCGTTGCCCGTGCGGGTGACCTCGTCGGCGTCGACGTGGAAATCCGGGTGGTACCGGCGCGCGGCACCGAGGTACGCCTTGCGGATCTCCCCCGGGTCCGATCCCGGCTCGACCCCCAGCACCTCGTAGTAGGTCGCCACCTCGCTGACGCTACGTGGTTCAGGCGATGGGCAGCCGCAGGAGCGTGGCCGGGACGCCGGCCACCTCGGCACCGGTCCCCTCGGCGGCGACCTCGATGCTGCGGGGGACGAAGGCGAGGGCCACCGAGGCACCCCGGCCGCGGTCCAGGGCGCTGCTGGTGATGGCACCGGCCGGTGCGCCGTCGACCGTGAGCACGGTGCCGGGCGCGGGCGGCGGGCCGTCGACCACGACCCCCATCAGGTGCCGGGGGACGTTGCCGCCCCGGCTGTCGATGCGGGCGACGAGCTCCTGGCCCGTGTAGCAGCCCTTGGTGAAGCTGACCGAGGCGTCGATGACCCACTGGCCGACCGTGGCGGGGATGGTCTCGCCGTCGAGCTCGGCGCCCCAGGCCGGCACCCCGGCCCGGATGCGCTGCACCTCCAGCTCGTCGGCGGGCATCTCGGAGGCGTCGGCCGGCACGACGGCCGGCAGGTCCGGGCCCTCGACGCCGATCAGATCGCCCCCGACCACGTCCACGCCGAGCGGTGGGAGGGCGCCCGCCACCGCGGCACCGCGCACGACCAGCGTGGAGACGCCCTCGTCGACGGTGATCTCGGCTTTGGTGCGCAGGAGGAAGCGGCTCAGACGGGTCTGCCAGCGGGTCCCGGCGCCGGCATCGACGTCGATGGCGAACGACTCGTCTCCGGTGCGGTGGATCCGGCCCCACCCGTCGACCTTGCCCTGGGGCGCCAAGACGAACGTCGGGGCGGCGTCGCCCACCGCCAGGGCCACCACGTCCTGGCTGAGCTGCCCCTGGAGGTAGGCGGCCGCATCGGGTCCGACCACGGTGACGACATCGCGGCGGGTCCAGGCACAGGTCACGGTCATGGCGCCCAGTCTGCCCACTGCCGCGCCGGAACCGGTCAGCGGCGGGCCGCCCGGTCGGCGGTCATGCGCCGGGCGGCGGGCACGGCGGCGAGCAGGGCCCGCGCCTTGTTGCGGGTCTCCAGCTCCTCGTGGGCCGGGACCGAGTCCACCACCACGCCCGCTCCGGCCTGCACGCAGGCCCGGCCGTCGGGCAAGCAGACCATCGTGCGGATGGCGATGGCCGTGTCGATGTTCCCGGAGAAGTCCAGGTAGCCGACGACACCGGCGTACGGCCCCCGCTTGGTGGGCTCGAACTCGTCGATGATCTCCATGGCCCGCACCTTCGGCGCGCCCGAGACGGTGCCGGCGGGAAGCGTGGCCCGGAGCACGTCGATGGGCCCGTTGCCCTCGGCCAGGCGACCCACCACCTGCGACGTGAGGTGCATGACGTGGCTGTAGCGCTCCAGCGTCATCATCTCGGTGACCCGTTCCGTCCCGAACTCGACCACGCGGCCGACGTCGTTGCGGGCGAGGTCCACCAGCATCACGTGCTCGGCGACCTCCTTGGGGTGCTCGCGGAGCTCGGCGCCCAGGCGACGGTCCTCCTCCTCGGTCTTCCCGCGGTAGCGGGTGCCGGCGATGGGCCGGGAGATCACCTCGCCGTCGCGCAGCAGGACCATGGGCTCGGGCGACGAGCCGACGAGCGTCACCTCGGGGTGGCGGACCAGGTACATGTAGGGGCTCGGGTTGATCTGGCGCAGGACCCGGTAGACGTCGAACGGGTCGGCGTCGAGCTGGAAGTCGAAGCGCTGCGAGAGCACCACCTGGAAGATGTCGCCGGAGAGGATGTACTCCTTGGCGGCCCCGACGGCCTGCTCGTAGGCCGCCGCCCCCAGGTTGGACACCACGTCGGGCAGCGGATCGGCGGCGTCGGGCGGGGCCACGAACGGCTCGTCGAGCGGCGCCGCCCCGTCGCTGGCCAGCTGCTCGAGGCGCTCGACCGCCTCGTCGTAGGAGCGGTCGAGGTCCTCATCGGTGAGGTCGTCGGCCAGGGCGTAGGCGTTGGCGATGAGGACCACCCGGGACCGGAAGTGGTCGAAGGCGGCCAGCTCGCCGGCGATCGACAAGATCGCCTCGGGCAGCTGCTGGTCGTCGGTGGGTGCGTCGGGCAGGCGCTCGACCTCGCGCACCACGTCGTAGCCGAGGTAGCCGACGATCCCGCTGTGCAGCGGCGGCAGATCGTCGTCGACGGGCGAGCGGTACGTGGCGAGCAGGCTCTCGACCGCGCCCAGGATCCCCTGGTCGAGGACGATGCTGTCGGGCAGGGTGCCGCCGTGCACCTCGACGGCGCCGCCGCCGCGGCTGATGAGGGTGGCCGCCGCGCGGCGGCCCACGAAGGACCAGCGGCTCCAGCGCTCGCCGTGCTCCACCGACTCGAACAGGAACCCGGGCTCGCCGTCGCGCGTGAGGCGGGCGAAGGCGGCGACGGGCGTGATGAGGTCGGCGAGCAGCTCCCGCCAGACCGGGATCACGGTGTACTCGCGGGCGAGCCGCTTGAACTCCTCCCGCGTGGGGTGGATCGTCACGGCCTCAGCCGCCGAAGGCACGGTAGAAGCAGGACTTCTCACCGGTGTGGCAGGCGCCCCTGCCCTCCTGCTCGACCACGAACAGCAGCGTGTCGCCGTCGCAGTCGAAGTACGCCTCCCGCACGAACTGGCGGTCGCCGGAGGTGTCGCCCTTGCGCCACTCCTCTTGGCGCGACCGGCTCCAGAACACGGTGCGGCCCTCCTCCAGCGTGCGCCGCAGCGTGGTCTCGTTCATCCACGCCATCATCAAGATCTCGCCGGTGCCGTGCTCCTGGACGATGGCCGGGACGAGCCCGTCCCGGTCGTAGGTCACGGAGGCCAGGTCTTCATCTCGAACAGCGATGGGCGTCACAGCAGGCATGCCGGCGATCCTACGGTTCGCCCCCGACCCACCGAGAAGCCGATTCGCCGATCAGATGAGGCGACGGGCGCGAGGGGCGGACGTCTGACCGCGACCGGCTAGGCCGGGCGGACGGTGATGCCGGCGGCGGCCATGACGGCTTTGGCTTCGGCCACCGTGTGCTCGCCGAAGTGGAAGATCGAGGCGGCGAGGACGGCGTCGGCGCCGCCGTCGGTGACGCCGTCGGCGAGGTGCTGGAGCGTGCCCACGCCGCCGCTGGCGATGACGGGGACGCCCACAGCGTCGCTGATGGCCCGGGTGAGCTCCAGGTCGAAGCCGTCGCGGGTGCCGTCGCGGTCCATGGACGTGAGGAGGATCTCGCCGGCGCCGCGCTCGGTGGCCTCGACGGCCCACCCGACGGCGTCGAGGGCGGTGGGGTTCCGGCCGCCGTGGGTGAACACGGCCCAGCCGGCACCGGGATCGTCGGCGACGCGGCGGCGGGCGTCGATGGCGACCACGGCGCACTGGCTGCCGAACACGTCGGCCACCTCGCTGATGACGGCGGGGCGGTCGATGGCGGCGGTGTTGAGCGACACCTTGTCGGCGCCGGCCCGCAGCATGCGGCGGGCGTCGTCGGCGGTGCGGATGCCGCCGCCGACGGTGAGCGGGATGAAGACCTGCTCGGCGGTGCGGGCGACGACGTCGACCATGGTGGCGCGGTCGTCGGAGCTGGCCGTGATGTCGAGGAACACCAGCTCATCGGCGCCCTCGGCGTCGTAGCGGGCGGCGAGCTCGACCGGGTCGCCCGCGTCGCGGAGGTCGAGGAAGTTCACGCCCTTCACCACCCGGCCGGCGGTCACGTCGAGACAGGGGATCACCCGGGCGGTTCGCACGCGGCGACGGTACCGCCGGGCAGCGGACCGTCCCAAGCGTGATCGCCCAGCAGCCCTGGTCCGGGTCGGTCCCTCGCGGCCCGGTCCACCGGACGGCCCGGCTGCGCCGGTCGGGATTCGGCGCGAGGATGCCCGCCATGACCGAGCAGAGCCGCCGCCTCGTCCTCGCCCAGCGCCCGTCCGGGATGGTCGACGACACCATCGTCCGCGTCGAGACCGTCGATGTCCCCGAGCCGGGACCGGGCGAGGCGGTCGTCCGGGTCAGCCACCTGTCGATCGACCCGACGATCCGCACCTGGATGGACGATGCCCCCGGCTACCTGCCCCCGATCGAGATCGACGCCGTCATCCGCAGCGGCGGGCTGGGCACGGTCGTCGCCTCGCAGAACGACCACTTCCCCGTCGGCGCCACCATCTTCGGCATGGTCGGCTGGCAGGACCACGCGGTCCTCGACGACACGCCCGGCGCCGGCCAGGTCGTGCCCGACGGCATGGACCCCACCGCTGTCCTGAGCGTGTTCGGCGTGACCGGGATGACGGCGTACTTCGGGCTGCTCGACATCGGCCAGCCGAAGGAGGGCGACACCGTCGTCGTGTCGGGTGCGGCCGGTGCGACCGGGTCGGTGGTGGGCCAGATCGCCAAGATCAAGGGGGCTGCCAACGTGGTGGGCATCGCCGGGGGGCCGGAGAAGTGCGCCTGGCTCGTCGACGAGCTCGGCTTCGACGCCGCCATCGACTACAAGGCGGGCCCCGTGGGGCCGCAGCTGCGGAAGCTGTGCCCCGACGGCATCGACATCTACTTCGACAACGTCGGCGGCGAGATCCTCGACGCCTGCCTGGCCAACCTGGCGCTCAACGCCCGGATCGTGTGCTGTGGCGCCATCTCCGCCTACAACGACCGCGGCGACGCTCCCGGGTTGAAGAACTACTTCTCGCTGATCACCCGACGGGCCCGGATGGAGGGGTTCCTCATCCTCGACTTCCAGGATCGCTTCGCCGAGGCGCAGGGTGACCTGTTCGGCTGGGTGCTCGACGGGAAGATCAAGCACGCCGTGCACGTGGTCGACGGCCTCGAGCACGCCCCCGACGCGCTGAACCTGCTGTTCACCGGCGGCAACACCGGCAAGGTGATCGTCGCCCTCTGACGGTCGGCCGACCGGCGACCGGTGGTCGGCTGCGCGCCCGTCGGCGGACCGGGTGGTCGACGGACCCGCGTCGGCGCTACTCGGTGTGGGCGGCGGCCAGCGCGTCGTCGATGGTGAGCGCGCCGTCGTAGAGGGCCTTGCCGACGATGGCGCCGTCGAGCGGGATGCCCTCCTCGGCCAGGCTGGCGAGCGCCCGCAGGTGCTCCGCGGTGCCGACGCCGCCCGATGCGATGACCGGCGTCTCGAGCGACTCGAGCAGCTCGACGTAGAGGTCGAGGTCGGGCCCGGTGCCCGCACCGTCGACGTTGATCTGGGTGGCGATGAGGGCGGCGAACCCGGCGTCGTCGAACTCGCCTGCCACGTCGGCGAGCTGGCGGCCCGAACCTTCGACCCAGCCGCGGACGGCGACCTCGCGGCCGCGGACGTCCAGCCCGAGGGCGACGCGGCCCGGGTACCGGTCGGCCAGCGAGCGGGCCCACGCCGGGTCCTCCAGGGCGGCGGTGCCGATCACGACGCGCTGCACGCCGGCGTCGAGCAGCGCGAGCGCGTTGTCGTTGTTGCGCACCCCGCCGCCGGTCTGGATCGGGACCGCCACCGCGGCGGCGATGGCCGCGATCACCGGGCGGTTCACGGCCTCGCCGGTGCGGGCGGCATCGAGGTCCACGACGTGGATCCACGGGGCCCCGGCATCGGCGAACACCTTGGCCTGGGCGACCGGGTCATCGCCGTACACCGTCTCTTGGGCGAAGTCGCCCTGGTACAGGCGCACGCACTGCCCGCCGCGGAGATCGATCGCCGGATACAGGTCCATGCCCCCATCATCGCCGTCCCCTCCACGGCGCCCCCAACCAGCGGGGGCGGAGTCGCACCGGTACGGTCACCGCCATGACCGCTGTCTTCGTCCACGGAGTCCCCGAGACCGTCCTCGTGTGGGAGCCGCTCGTCGCCCACCTGGAGCGCGACGACGTCGCGCTCCTCGCGCTCCCGGCGTTCGGTTCTGCACGGCCCGACGGGTTCGACGCCACCATGCACTCCTACGCCGCATGGCTGACCGAGCAGCTCGCTGCCTACGACGAGGTCGACCTTGTCACCCACGACTGGGGGGCCCTGCTCGCCCTGCGGGTGCTGGCCGACCGGCCCGCGAACGTCCGCAGCTGGGTGTCCGACATGGGCGACCTCGACGCGACCTTCGAGTGGCACGACACCGCCAAGACCTGGCAGACCCCCGGCGACGGCGAGGCGCTGATGGACGTGTTCGTGGACGCCCCGCTCGAAGACCGGGCCGCGATCCTCGCCGGGGTCGGGGTGCCCGGCGACGAGGCCACCAAGATGGCCGAGACGCTCGACCGCACGATGGCCGACGCCATCTTGGACCTGTACCGCTCCGCCACCGACGTGGGCAACGAGTGGGGTCCGGGGATCGACCAGATCGCGGTGCCCGGGCTGCTCATCCAATCGATGCAGGACCCGTTCCGCTCCCCCGGTCGCGTCCAGCGCCTGGCCGACCGCACCAACGCCGAGATCGCCACGTTCGCCGACGCCGGCCACTTCTGGATGCTCGACGAGCCCCAGGAGGCCGCCCAGGTCATCACCGCCTTCTGGGAGTCGCTCCCCTAGCTCGTCGCCACCGCAGGCCCGCAGCCCGGCCCCGACGGGCTCAGGCGCAGGCGCGGACGAAGGACTCGAGCAGGTGGAGGCCGTTGGCGGCCGACTTCTCGGGATGGAACTGGGTGGCCCAGAGCTGGCCGCGCTGCACGGCGGCCACCGCGGAGACCCCGTACTCGCAGGTGGCGGCGATGTCACCGGCGGCGGCGTCGGCCCAGTACGAGTGGACGAAGTACATCCAGCACGGATCGGGCTGGCCGTCGGCCATGTGCGTGGCGGCACCGTCGGCGCCGACCCAGTCGAGCACGTTCCACTGCATCTGCGGCCGCTTGACGGTGTCGGGCAGCAACCGGACGCGGCCGGGGAGGACGGCGAGACCGGGGACCTCCGGCGACTCGTCGGACCCGTCGAACAGCATCTGCATGCCGACGCACACCCCGAGGAACGGGCGGCCCGTCCCGGCGGCGGCGTCCTCGGCCGCGGCGACGGCCACCGCGCGCAGGCCGGCGGCGTCGAGCGCCTCGATGCAGCGGCCGAAGTTGCCGACACCGGGCAGCACGACGCCCGCCGCGTCGGCGATGAGCCCGTGGTCGTCGGTGAGGCGGGCGTCGGCGCCGACCTTCTCCAGCGCCTTCTGCGCCGAGCGGAGGTTGCCGATGCCGTAGTCGAGCACCGCTATGAGCGGAGCCGTCACAACGAGCCCTTGGTGGACGGCACCCCGGTGCCCTCCACCCGCACGGCGTCGCGCAGGCAGCGGGCGACGCCCTTGAAGGTGGCCTCCAGGACGTGGTGGGTGTTGGTCCCGGCCTGCTTGTTCACGTGCAGCGTGATGCCGGCGGACGTGGCGAACGACTGCCAGAAGTGCTCGGCCATCTCCGGGTTGAACGGGGGGCTGCCCAGCGGGAGCACCTCCCCGAACGGCACGTCGTAGACGCAGTAGGGCCGTCCCGACAGGTCCAGGGCGACCTGGATCAGCGCTTCGTCCAGCGGGTACAGCCCCGAGGCGAAGCGGCGGACGCCGGCCTTGTCGCCGAGCGCCTCCTTGAACACCTCGCCCAGCAGGATGCCCACGTCCTCGACGGTGTGGTGCCCGTCGACGTCGAGGTCGCCGGTGGCCTCGATGGCCAGGTCGAACCCGCCGTGGCGGCCGATCTGATCGAGCATGTGGTCGAAGAACGGGAGCCCCGTCGACGCCGAGACGGCACCGGTGGGGCCGTCGACGTCGAGCGAGATCGAGATCGATGTCTCCTTGGTGGTCCGCTGCTTGGATGCGGCACGGGTCATGACAGGACCTCTCGGAGGGCGGTGAGGAAGCGATCGTCTTCGTCGGTGGTGCCGATGGTGACCCGCAGGCAGCCCGACAGCCCGGGCCAGCCCGAGCAGTTGCGGACCAGGACCGAGCGGTCCACGAGGGCCTGCCAGACGTCGCCCGCATCGGCACCGTGGGGCCGGAACAAGATGAAGTTGGCCGCCGACGGCCACACCTCGAGGGGCAGCTCCCGGAGGGCGGCATCGACCCGGCCTCGCTCCTCGGTGAGGATCGAGACCCGGCGCTCCATGTCGTCCACGAAGTCCAGGGCGATGGTGCCGGCGGCCTGCTTCAGCGCGTCGAGGTGGTACGGCAGGACCACCTTCTCCAGCTCGGCTACGACCCATGACGGCCCGATCAGGTAGCCGAGGCGGGCGGCGGCCATCGACCAGGTCTTGGAGTAGGTGCGGGTGACGACCAGCGACCGGTCCTCGGAGACCAGCTCCAGCGCCGACCACGGGGCGAACTGGCCGTAGGCCTCGTCGACCACGAGCAGCCCGCCGGTGCCCTCCACCAGATCGAGCACCTCGGCGACGGTCTCGGCCGACTCCACCATGCCGGTGGGGTTGTTCGGGGAGCACAGGTAGGTGATGGCCGGCCGGGACCCGTCGATGACCCGGCGCACGTCGTCCAGGTCGAGGGCCAGGTCCGCGCCCCGGAAGCCCTCGGCCACCGTGGCGCCGGTGACCCGGGCGATCTGGCTGTGCATGGCGTAGGTGGGCTCGAACAGCGCGACGGACCGGCCCGGCCCGCCGTAGGTGAGCGACACGGTCTGGAGGACCTCGTTCGAGCCGTTGGCGACGAAGACCTGGTCCGGCTCGACCCCGTGGAGGGCCGCGAGCCGGGCGCGCAGCGCGGCGGCCCGGCGGTCGGGGTAGCGGTGCCAGTCCGTGGTCGCCGCCGCCGCCGACACTGCATCGAGGAACGCCTGCGGCGGAGGCAGCGGGGACTCGTTGGTGTTGAGCCGCACGTCGACGGACACCTGGGGCGAGTGGTAGCCGTCCATCATGGCGAGGTCGTCGCGCGGTGCGATGCGGTCGGCCACGGCCCTCACCCGCCTCCGACCGGGCGGCCGACGCGGCGCAGCACCGAGTCGGCGTGGGCGGCGAGCCCCTCGGCCCGGGCGATGGCCGCCACCGTGGGTGCGGCCTGCTCCAAGGCCGCCTGGCTCAGGGTGATGACGTGCACGTCCTTCTGGAAGTCGCTGACGGTGAGCGCCGAACCGAAGCGCGCCGTGCCGTCGGTGGGCAGCACGTGGCTCGGCCCGGCGAGGTAGTCGCCCACCGACGCCGGCGACCACGGGCCGCAGAACACCGCGCCGGCGTGGCGGACCAGGTCCACGAGCGCGGCCGGGTCCTCGGTGAGGAGCTCCAGGTGCTCCGGGGCGATGGTGTTCGACACGGCCACGGCCTGCTCGGGCGAGTCCACCAGCACCGCGTAGCCGCCCTCGGCGAACGTGGATTCGATGTCGTCCCGGCGGGGAGCCGCCGCGACCTGCGCTTCGATCTCGGCGACGATG
This sequence comes from Ilumatobacteraceae bacterium, assembly GCA_025463265.1. Taxonomy (GTDB): domain Bacteria; phylum Actinomycetota; class Acidimicrobiia; order Acidimicrobiales; family Iamiaceae; genus Aquihabitans. The sequence goes on along the minus strand of JAOBWH010000171.1, from coordinate 26,033 downwards.
CGCTCCAGCGCAGCCTCGTCCCAGCTGATGAGCCAGGCCAGGCCGCCCGGGCCGTGCTCGGCCTGCAGGATCACGTCGACCGCAGCGAGATCGGCCGGGACCGACGCATCGGCGATGACCACCACCTCGGACGGGCCGGGGAACGAGGAGGGCACCCCCACCAGACCGGCGACCTCGCGCTTGGCGATGGCCACGAAGACATTGCCCGGGCCGACGATCACATCGACCGGCCGCACGGACTCGGTGCCGTACGCCATGGCGCCGACCGCCTGGGCGCCGCCCACCCCGTAGACCTCGTCGACGCCGGCGATGGCCGCCGCCGCGAGGGTGACGGCCGGGACGCTGCCGGTGCGGTCCGGCGGAACGCACAGCACGACCTCGGGCACCCCGGCGACCTTGGCCGGGATGGCCGTCATGAGCACGGTGCTCGGGTAGATGGCCCGACCGCCGGGGACGTAGCACCCGGCCCGGTCCACCGGGACCTTGCGACCCTCCACGACGATGCCGTCGCGCTCGTAGGTGTGGTCGCCGACCAGCTGCTGGGTGTGGAAGTCCCGGATCCCGTCGGCTGCCGTCTGCAGGGCGGTGCGCAGCTCGGGGTCGAGCGCCTCAAGCGCCGCAGCAATGTCCTCCGGCGGCACCCGCAGCGCCGCCGGCCGGACCCCGTCGAAGCGCTCGGTGAGGTCGCGGACCGCATCGTCGCCTCGCTCGCGCACCTCGGCGAGGATCTCCTTCACCGCCGCGACCGGCCCCTCGGCGGCCTGGGCCGGGCGGGGCAGCCTGCCCCGGAGATCGTTGCCCGCGCCGCGCAGGTCCAGTCGGTTCAACACGGCTCGGAGGCTACCGGCCGCCCCCGGCCGCTCCGAACCGCGAATCAGCCGCCTAGCGATCGGCGGGCCCGGTCCATCGAGCGGTTCGCCATGAGCAGGGACCGCTCGACCTCGTAGAGGGCGGCGGCAGCCTCGGCCTCGTGGGACTCCTGGAGGTCGACGGCGAGCTGGGCCACGCGCCCAGCGAGATCCTCGATCCCCGAGGACAGGGCCGAGACCTGGGCCGAGCTGAGCGTTGCCATGGCAGGAGTATGCCGCGGCGGCCCCGACGAGCACGCCTCGGAGCAGAGCCGCACCGGTCGGGAAAAACAGCACCGCCGCCCCGAAGGGCGGCGGTGCAGCGACACCAGGCGGCGGATCCCGGCGTCGCGTTCTTGGAGGTGGCAGGCACCTCGTCGCACGGTCACTCTACACACATGTCCAGACCGTCGCCACGCACTTGCACGAGCAAATGCCCCGATCTAACCGTGACATCCGTCACGAGTTCGTGATGTTTCGTCCTCACACAGGTTCTGTCCGAGTCTCCCGCATCGCCGGGGTCGCCGGTGTCACCCCACGGCGCCCGCCGAGGGGCAGAAGTCGGCGAGGACGCAGGCCTCGCACGCAGGCTTGCGGGCGAAGCAGACGCGGCGGCCGTGGAGGATGACCCGGAGGCTGAACAGGCCGCGCTCGGACGCGGGGACCATGGTGTTGAGCTGCCGCTCCACCTTCACCGGGTCCGTCTCCGCGGTGATGCCGAGGCGGTGCGACAGCCGCAGGACGTGGGTGTCCACGGGCAGGCCGGGCAGGCCCTGGGCGACGGAGCGCACGACGTTCGCGGTCTTGCGGCCCACCCCGGGAACGGTGACGAAGTCCTCCATCCGCGTGGGCACCTCGCCGCCGAAGCGGTCGTTCAGCGCGTTCGCCATCCCGATGATGCTCTTGGTCTTGTTCCGGTAGAAGCCGGTGGAGCGGATGATCTCCTCGACCTCGAGCGGGTCGGCGGCGGCCAGCGCGGCGGCATCGGGGTAGCGGGCGAACAGGTGGGGCGTCACCATGTTCACCCGCACGTCCGTGGTCTGGGCGGACATGATGGTGGCGGTCAGCAGCTCGAAGGGGTTGCGGTGGTCGAGCTCGCACAGGTCGGCCGCGGTGCCCGGGTACTCCCGGGCGAGGCGCTCGTGGGTGCGCCGGGCACGGCCGGCGGCGGTTCGGGGTCGGGCCATGGGCGGAGGATACGCACCCCCGCCCACACCGCCAGCGGGTTCCCGCCAGGCCGCTCGCTAGCGTCACAGCGTGTCCTCCTCCCCCGCCGTCGATCACGCCGTCCCGGGCACCGGTGCCGTGCTGCGCGCCGAGGCGAGCGAGGGCGCCATCGACCTCGGGCTCCGGGGCGACCTCGACTCGACGGACCCGGCGACGGTCGACGCCGTCGCGGCGCTGGCCGTGGAGCTCGGCGCAGGACGCACCGACGTCGACGTCCGGCTGCTGGTCGACCAGCCCACCGGTCCGCCCCACCCGCTCCCCGCAGCGCTGGCCGACCGCCTCGGCCTGGCTCCCCGCCGCAAGCTGTTCCAGATGCGCCGGCCGCTCCCCGTGCCCGCCGACGATCCCCAGCGCGACGGGGCGCCGCCGCTCCGGCTGCGGCCCTTCGACCCGTCTCGGGACGAAGCGGCCTGGGTGCGCCAGAACAACCGGGCCTTCGCCACGCACCCGTCGCAGGGGACCCAGACGGTGGCGTCCCTGCGCGCCACCCTCGCCGAACCGTGGGTCGACCTCGACGGCTTCCTCGTGAGCGACGATCCCGACCGCCCGGGCGAGCTGGCCGGTTCGTGCTGGACCCGCATCCACCCGGCATCGGGCTCCGACCCCGTCCTGGGCGAGATCTTCGTGATCGGGGTGGACCCGGAGCACCACGGCAGGCGGCTCGGCCGGACCCTGGTGCTCGCCGGGCTGGACCACCTCGCCTGGTCGGGTGTGACCACCGGGATGCTCTACGTCGAAGCCGACAACCAGCCGGCGCTGCGCCTCTACGAGCGGCTCGGCTTCTCCGTCCACCTCGAGCACCGGATCTTCAGCCGATGAGCGCGCTGGTGCGGTCGCGCTACGACTGGACGAGGGAGGAGCTGGCCGAGCTGCTCGACGGTCAGCCCCGCTACCGCGTCGACCAGGTGTGGGAGGGGCTCTACGAGCACGGCACGGAGCCCGAAACGTGGAGCAACGTGCCCAAAGCGGTGCGGGCCCGGGTGGCCGAGCACCTCCAGCCCGCGCTGGCGACGGCGGCCGAATCGGTCAGCGACGACGGCGAGACCGTGAAGTGGCTGTGGACCCTCGCCGACGGCCACCAGGTCGAGACGGTCCTCATGCACTACCCCGACCGCACCACGGTGTGCGTCTCGTCGCAGGCGGGGTGTGCGATGGCGTGCAGCTTCTGCGCCACCGGCCAGGCCGGGTTCGACCGGCACCTCACCACGGGCGAGATCGTGGAGCAGGTGGTGCTGGCGCGGCGCCGTTCGGCCGAGGCGGGCAAGCGCCTCTCGAACGTGGTGTTCATGGGGATGGGCGAGCCGTTCGCCAACTACGACCGCACGTGGGAGGCCGTCCACCGCATCCACGACGACCTCGGGCTCGGCGCCCGCCACCTGACCGTCTCGACGGTCGGCGTCGTGCCCGGCATCCGGCGCCTCGCCCAGGCCGACCTCCCGGTGAACCTGGCGGTGTCGCTCCACCTGGCGAACGACGCCGAGCGCGATGTCCTGGTCCCGATCAACAAGCGGTACCCCCTCGACGTGCTGGCGGAGGCGTGCGCCGACTACATCGACGCCACCCACCGGCGCCTCTCGTTCGAGTGGGCGCTCATCGACGGCGTCAACGACACCGAGCGCCACGCCCGGGAGCTGGCCGACTACGCCCGGCCGCTCCGGGCCCACGTGAACCTGATCCCGCTCAACCCGACGCCCGGCTACGCGGTCCGGGGCACGCCACCGGATCGGGTCCGGGCGTTCGCCGACCGCCTCGACGACCTCGGGATCAACGCCACGATCCGTCGGACCCGTGGCACCGACATCGATGCGGCCTGCGGACAGCTGCGCGCCTCGCACGGCGAGCCGGGCTCCACCCCGGTCGCCACCCCCACCCGACGCTGATCAGCGCCACCAGACGCCATCGGGCGTGGCACCCGGTGCGTACCAGAAGATCCCATCGCCGCCGTTGCGGCCGAACCCGCCCACCACGGCCTGGTGCGAGCCGTCGGCGAGCAGCGGCGCCGACGAGACGGTCCGGCCCGTGCTCCAGCGCCACCACACGTCCGACGGTGGCCCAGGGGCGTACCAGATGATGTCGTCGCGCCCGTCGGCCTCGAGGTCCGCGACCCGGGGCTGGTAGGTGCCGCCGACGGCCACGGTCTGGGCCGCGAACCGGCCGCCCGGACCACCGAACCAGATGTGGTCGGCCGAGGACCCCGATCCGTACCAGAGCACGTCGTCGTTGCCGTCGCCCTCGAAGTCACCGACGAGCGGGAGGTAGGACCCGCTGATCGAGATCGCCACGTCTCGGTGCGCGCCGGCTCCGGTGGACAGCCAGAGGTGGTCGGCGGCGGAGCCCGGGCCGTACCAGAGCAGGTCGCCCTTCGCGTTGCCGTCGAAGTCGCCCGTGACCGGCCGGTACGAGCCGCCAACCGCCTGGGGGCGGCTGGTGAACGCCGACCCGTTCCACGACCAGAGGGCGTCGGGGGCGGAGCCCGGGCCGTACCAGAACACCTCGTCGCGGCCGTTGCCGTCGGTGTCGATGACGATGGGGCGGAGCCCCTTCGGCCGGTTCACCTTCACGGCCTGCCAGGTCCCGGCTCCGGTCGCCACCCAGAGGTACCCGGCGCCGGTCGAACGGTTGTACCAGAGGATGTCGTCGTCACCGTCGGCGTCGGCGTCGAACGGCAGGACGTCGTCGTAGGTGCCGCCGATGTCGATCGCCGTCGCGCGGAACGCGCCGGCTCCGCCACCGCTCCACAGGTAGTCGCGGGGAGCGCCGGGCGCGTACCAGAGCACGTCGCCCCTGCCGTCTCCCTGGGCGTCGAGGGCGATCGGGCGGAAGCTCCCGTTCACCACCGACTCGGTGAGCGTCAGTCCCGCCGGCGCGGGCGGGAGGCAGGCGCCGTGACCGGTGGTGAGGTCGCACAGGCCCGAGCCGGACCGCCACGTCACCCCGGACCCGGCCTGGTTGGACCGGGGCCGTTCGTTGGTGCCGATGGTCCGGCTGCCGGCGATGTCGATGGCGAACCCCGTGTCGGCTCGGAGCCAGTGGCGTTCCTCGGTCGCCCCTCGGTCGACGACGTAGAAGGGTGCGGCCAGCGGGGTCGGCATGCTGGTGGGGCTGCCCCCGTCGAGCGGGGTGATGCGGGCCCAGCCCGTGGCGCCCTGGATGGTGCCGACCGACGGATCGACGTACCAGCACGCCACCGTGCCGGCGACGCCAGCGAGCGTGCAGGTCCGCTGCTCGGCGCCGCCCGTGACCGAGATGCCGTCGACCAGCGTCGTGTTGGCCGCGAACACGGTGCCGATGGTCATCGCCTGGAACTCCTGCTCGCACGACGTGCACGGGTAGCCCCATGGGGTCCACGCCGCATGCCGCCGCTCGAGCGCCGTGTAGGGCGGGCCATGGCCGACCACCGACGCCGACGGGTTGCAGTAGCGGGCGGCCAACCCCTTCGCCACGTCAGCGGAGGTGGTCCGCACGTCCATCCGCTCGATCGCCGTGAACGGGGCGCCGACCCCGGCCGAGTCGTACTGCCAGATCCCGATGCCCGGGTGCCAGAAGGCCCGCTTGTAGGCGGTGTCCGGGTTGCGGAAGGCGTAGAGGCCGTAGTTGGCGCTCTGGTTCGACGTGGTGGCGTAGGTACCGTTCCACTCGTCGTAGCGGGAGAGCGTCATCGGTGCCGGAGCCGTGGAGGGGGAGACGGCGGCGGAGGACTCCTTGAACACCGGCGCCACGACCATCGCCGTGAGACCGTCGTCGCTGATCGTGCACGAGCGGCTGGTGGCCGAGGCCGAAGCGCGGACGGCCTGCCACGGCTCGCGCCCGAAGTACCGCTGGTTGGTCACCCGCGAACCGGGCGGACGCCCCGGTGCTGCGTCCGCACCTGCGCTCGGCGCCGGCGGCGGGGCGTCGGCGCTCCCGACCGGCTCGCCATCGGTGAACCCGGGCGGCAGCTCCGCGACCGGGTCGGGGGCGGTGCGCTGCGCCGAGATGGGAGCGGGCACCGCCTGGACCGCGAGGAGGACCGCGACCGCCCCCAGCACGAGCTTGCCGACCACCCGACGCCTCACGCCAGCACCACGCTCCCCTGTGCGACCGAGGGCATCTCCGTCGCCGGCTCCAGCGTAGGCACCGTCGACGGTGCGTGAGGGGACAACCTCGCAACGTGGCGGCTACCTGCGGGTCTGGCGCACCAGCACGGTTCGGCTCGGCGTCCGGATCGCGTCGAACAGGACCTCGCCCGCCCGGACCTCGGCACCGGGCCACACGACCGCACGCTCGACCCGCGACCCCGGCCCGACCACCGCATCGGGGGCCACCACCGCCGGGCCGCCCGACGCCGCCAGGTTCGCCCGCAGGTAGTCGGCCGGGGTGCCGCAGTCGACGAACGCAGCACCGGTGGCGACGAGGTCGAGCCGCCCGGCGGCCCGTTCCCCCCGCCAGCTGACCTCGTAGAGGCCCGATGGCACCGGCGCCATCGCCGCCGCCACCGCCCCCGGGATCAGGGCGACACCGCAGTAGCGCAGGGCACCGAAGTCACCTCGCGCCGGGTCGTCGACGCACAGCAGCCGGGTCCGCTCCCGGTCCCAGCCGGCCACGAACCCGCCGAGGTCGAGCGAGCGGTCGAGCCAGGCGTCGGCGTTGGCGACGACCACGTCGCGGCCACCGAGCCAGGCCGCCAGGGCCCCGATCGCTCCCGCCGTGCCGAGGGCGTGGGGCGCCTCGTGCGAGCGGTGCACGTCGGCGGGCAGGTGGGCGTCGAGCAGGTCGGCGCCGTGGTGGAGGTTCACGGCGAGGGCGGCCGCACCAGCGACCAGGGGGCGGAGGCGCTCGAGCGCGAGGTCGACCAAGGGGGTGTTCCCGACCGGGCACAGCGCCTTGGGCCGTTCGAGCGTCAGCGGCCACAGCCGGGTCCCCGCTCCCGCGGCGAGCACCACGCCGGCCAGGGGCTCCGCTCCGTGGGTCACCGGTCCAGTCTGGCCCGGACTCGCCGCCTGACGGGCCGTCAGGGCATGCTTGGAGCCATGACCACCGTGATTCAAGGCATTGCCGGTTTGAAGGAGCTCGTCGGGACGCACCTCGGGTACTCCGACTACCTCGAGATCACCCAGGAGCGGGTGAACACGTTCGCCGACGCCACGGGCGATCACCAGTGGATCCACGTCGACCCCGAGCGGGCCAAGGCCGAGAGCCCCTTCGGCGGCCCCATCGCCCACGGCTACCTCACCTTGTCGCTCGGCCCGGTGCTCGCCCCGCAGATCATGCGGGTCGACGGCATCAAGATGGGCGTGAACTACGGCGCCGGCAAGGTCCGCTTCCCCTCGCCCGTGCCCGTGGGCGCCAAGCTGCGCCTCGGCGCCGAGCTGACCAACGTCGAGGACATCCCCGGCGGTGCGCAGGTGTACATGACCTTCACGTTCGAGTGCGAGGGCGCGCCGAAGCCGTCCTGCGTGAGCGAGATCATCTTCCGCTACTACGACTGAGGGACCGGGCCCGGCCCGTACCCGTCACGCGACCGAGACGTTGAACGCCTGGCCCACGCCCCACGCGATGGCCATCGCGACGGCTCCCCCGACCAGCACCCGCAGCGCCGGGCGCAGGAGCGGTGCGCCGCCGAGGCGGGCGCCCGCCGCGCCGAGGCCAGCCAGGCCGACCAGCGCCGCCACCACCACCGCCGGGACCCGGACGGTGGCACCGGCCACGAGCACCACGATGATCGGGATGAGCGAGCCGATCGAGAACGAGCCGGCGGACACCACCGACGCCTCCAGCGGTCGGGCCAGCTCCTCGGGGTCGATGCCCAGCTCGTCGCGGGCGTGGGCCGAGAGGGCGTCGTGGGCGCTCAGCGCCTCGGCCACGGCGTGCGCCAGGTCGGGGGCGAGGCCCCGGCGCTGGTAGATCCCGGTCAGCTCGGCCAGCTCGGCGCGCGGCGTCGAGCGGAGCTCCTCCGCCTCGGTGGCGAGATCCGCCCGCTCGGCGTCGCGCTGCGACGACACCGAGCTGTACTCCCCGATGGCCATGGAGCCGGCGCCGGCGACCAGCGCCGCCGCTCCGGTCGCGAGGAGCATCGACCGGTCCGCCGAGGCCGCCGCCACGCCCACCAGGAGGCTGGCGGTCGAGAGCAGGCCGTCGTTCGCGCCCAGGACACCGGCGCGAAGCCAGGCGGACCGTCCGCCGGCGTGCTCCTCGAGGTGGTGGGACCGCGCCCCCAGCCGTCGGCTGCGTCCGAGGGACGGTCCCAGCTTGGGCGTGCGCAGGGGGGTCGGCACGTGCTGCGGGGCGGGTGCGTCGGGTGCCATGGCCTCCATCGTGCCAAGCGGTGCACCGGTTCGCCGTCCTGTCCGCTGGCCATCAGGAGCCGCTGGGACCGCCCGTGAGGCGTCCTGAACAGGGTCGGGCCGGGTGGATTTCGGGGCCGATCCCGGCACCAGTAGCGTCGCCGCAGTGCTGACCTGGAACCTTGGGGACCTCTTCGAGGCCGTGGTCGACGCAGTCGGTGGGCGGCTGGCCGTGGTGGCCGGCGAGCGGCGGCTCACCTTCGACGAGCTCGATGAGCGGGCGAGCCGGTTGGCCCACGTCCTCGAGGCCGCCGGGGTCGGCGTCGGCGACCACGTCTTCGTGGCGCTGCGCAACGGCAACGAGTACCTCGAGGCGATGCTGGCCGCGTTCAAGCTGCGCGCCATCCCCATCAACGTCAACACCCGCTACACCGTGGACGAGCTGCGGTACCTCGTGGCCGATGCCGCACCCCGCTTCATCCTCCACGAGGCCGACCGCGCCGAGCGGATCGCCGCCGCCGTCGACGGCGCAGCGGTCCCCTGCCTGGTGCGCGGCCACCGCTACGAGGCCGCCATCGCCGCCGCCGACCCCGCCCGACCCGTGCTGGAGCGCAGCGGCGACGACCGCTACCTCCTCTACACGGGCGGCACGACCGGCCTGCCCAAGGGCGTCGTCTGGCGCCACGAGGACCTCTTGTTCGCCGCCCTCGGCGGCGGGAACCCGGGCGGCGACCCGGCCATCGCTCCCGAGGAGGTGGTGACCAACGCGCGCACCGGCCGCACCCGCTGCCTGCCGGCCTCCCCGTTCACGCACGGCACCGCCCACTGGACGGCACTGTCCACGCTCCTGCACGGCGGCACCGTCATCATCGACACCAGCCCCACGTTCGACGCCGCTCGCCTCTGGGATCTCGCCGACACCGAACGGGCCACGATCCTGGTGATCGTCGGCGACGCCTTCGGGCGGCCGCTGGCCGACGCCCTCGCCGCCGAGCCCGACCGCTGGCCGCTCGACGACCTCCTCGTCGTGCTGTCCGGCGGCGCGGTGCTCTCACCGGTCGTGCGCGACGCGCTGCTCGACCCGCTGCCGTGGGTGGTCGTCGTCGACGGCTACGGCACGTCGGAGACCGGCGGCCAGGGCCAGATGCCCATCTGGGCGGGCCAGCCGCCGACGGCGCTCCCCCGCTTCCACGTCGACGAGTTCACGACCGTGCTCGATGACGCCGGCCGCCCGGCGCCGCCCGGCAGCGGCCTCATCGGCCGGCTCGCCAAGCGGGGCCGCATCCCGCTCGGCTACCACGGCGACCCCGAGCGCAGCGCCGAGACCTTCGTCGATCTGCACGGCCAGCGGTGGGCCATCCCCGGCGACCTCGGCCGCATCGAGGCCGACGGCTCCATCACCCTGCTCGGGCGGGGCGCGTCGTCCATCAACTCCGGCGGCGAGAAGGTCTTCCCCGAAGAGGTCGAACGGGTGCTCAAGGCCCATCCGGACGTCTTCGACGCCGTGGTGGTGGGCACCCCCGACGACCGGTTCGGCGAGCGGGTCGCCGCCGTCGTCGCCCACCGACCCGGCCGAGCCATCGACCTGCCCTCGCTCGACGCGCACTGCCGCAGCCACCTCGCCGACTTCAAGGTGCCGCGCCGGGTCGTGATCGTCGACGAGGTCCTGCGCCGCGCGTCGGGCAAGGCCGACCTGGAGTGGGCCGCGGCCGCGGTCCTCACCGGGTCCGCGCCGGCCTGACCCCGCCCGCCGGCGAGACCCGTCTCAGCTGAGGAGGGGCTCGGCGCGCTCGTCGGTGATCAGCACGCAGGCCACGTCGTGGTCACCGTCGCCCCAGCCGACCTCGGTGGGAACCTCGACCTGGAGCTGGACCGCGACGCCCTTGTCGACGAGGCGCTCGTGGAGCGCACCGCACTGCTTGTCGGCGGCCTTCACGAAGGCGGGCATCGACGGGTACGAGGCGTCGGCGTCGTGGTTGTACGCGAACACCTTCGCCACCTCGAGCCGGTGGGGCCGGTCGCACTGGGTGAGATCCGAGGCGTCCGGGGTCTCGACCCGGTTCTCGTCGCGCTGCTTGCGGGGATCGATCTCCCAGCAGGAGCCTTCGTCGCGGGCCGGCTGGCGCCAGCCGTTGTCGGAGTAGCGCTGGACCCGCTGGTGGCCCCAGCGCGCCACCTGCACGGACTGGAGCTTGCCCACGCCGAGCGGTGCGTCGGCCGCAGGGTCGTCCCCGACGGCTCCCACCACCGACGCGGTGAGCCCCACGATGCCCCCGATGGCCAGGACCACGGCGATGGTGGCGAGCCACTGCCCGCTGAACCGCTCGGGATGGGTCTGGACCCGGCGACGGCCGCGGATGCCGTCGGTCACGGCCACGCACAGGGCGATGATGGTGACAAGCCACAGCAGGAGCACCAGCACGGCGATCTCGGTGAAGTTGCTGGCGGCGAAGGCCACCAGGGCCACCACCAGCGCGACGACCGAGTTGCGCGCCCCGCGCTCCAGGCGGCGCTTCGTGGGCGCCGGTCGGGCCAGCACCTGGCGCGTGGCCGGCGGGATGACCGCCCCGGCGCCGCCCATCGAGAACCCGGGGGCGCTCGACGATGCCGCACCGCCAGCAGGCGGGTCCGCCGAAGCCGGCCCGCTCGGGGTGACCTCGTCGATCAGCTCGGGCATCGAGCCCACCGCGGTGGGCGGGAGGGGTGCGGGCTCGGCTGTCGGCGGGTCAGCCGCCACGGCGTCGGCGTCGGCATCGGCGTCCGTCGCGCCCGGTGCGGGTGAAGCGGGCGCGTCGGGTGCCGCGGGTGCCGCGGGCAGGTCCGGTGCCGCGGACCCGGTGGATGCCGCGTCCACGTCGGCGGGACGGAGGTCGATGGGGTCGGCGGCGGCGAGCTCGGCTCGCAGCAGGACCAGGTCGGCTCCGCTGAGCTCCGCCCCCGACCACGACGCATCGATCCCGAACCGCTGGCACTGGTCGAGGATCATCGACGTCGGCACCTCCAGCTCTGCAGCGAGGTCGGCAACGTTCATCGGGCATCCTCTTCCGCACCAGGGCCAGCCTGGTGCTCGCGTCCACAGAGCATCGGTTCCTCCCACCGCTGACCGCACCCTCGTTCGGTCGACCGCCGAATGGTAGTTCGCCCAGCCCCTCCGAACCGTCAGGCGACGGGCTTGCGGCGCGGAGGTAGCCTCCCCCACCCGTCCCCCCCCCTGCCCAGGAGCTCCGAGGGCGTTCAACCTCGCTCAGGTCCACGAAGCGGTCGCCGAGGCGAACCCCGACCGCCCCGCGCTGATCTGGGGCGAGCGCCGGTGGACCTACCGGGAGCTCACGGACCGCACCCGGCAGTTCGCGAACGCCCTGCTCGAGCGGGGCATCGGCATCCACCGCGAGCGCGACGAGCTCGACGGCCACGAGTCGGGCCAGGACCACGTCGCCCTCTACCTCCACAACGGCAACGAGTACATCGAGGCGATGCTCGGCGCCTTCAAGGCCCGTGCCGCGCCGTTCAACGTGAACTACCGCTACGTGGCCGAGGAGCTCCAGTACCTGCTCGACAACGCCCAGGCGAAGGTCGTGGTGTTCCACTCGGCCTTCGCGCCCACCCTGGCCGAGGTGCTGCCGCAGCTCGACTGCGTCGAGCTGCTGGTCCAGGTGCCCGACGATTCGGGCAACGCGCTCCTGCCGGGGGCCATCGAGTACGAGGACCTGCTCGCGGCGTCGTCGACCGAGCGTCCCGATGTCGAGTGGTCGCCCGACGACCTCTACATCCTCTACACCGGCGGCACCACGGGCATGCCCAAGGGCGTCCTGTGGCGCCAGCACGACATCTTCATCAGCGCCATGGGCGGCCGGCCGTTCGGGCAGAAGGACGCCTTCGCCGACCTCGATGCCGTGGTCGAGACCTCGAGGAACGGGGGCGTGGCGATGATGTCCGCCGCCCCGCTCATGCACGGCGCCGCCCAGTGGGCGACCTTCACCTCGTTCACCAACGGCAACACGGTGGCGCTCCCGCGCGAGACCAAGAAGCTCGTCCCCGCCGATGTGTGGGCCAGCGTCGCCGAGCACAAGGTCCTCACCCTCCAGATCGTGGGCGACGCCATGGCCCGGCCGCTCATCGACGAGCTCGACCGGCAGTCCTACGACCTCTCGGGCTTCCTCGCCCTCGTCAGCGGGGGCGCGGCGATGAACTCCTCGCTCAAGGACCGCTTCCTCGAGCACGTGCCCCACGCCATCGTCCTCGACGCCGTCGGCTCGTCGGAGACGGGCGCCCAGATGGGCCACACCTCCATGAAGGGCGCGACGGCCACCGGCACCTTCCAGCCCGGCCCCGAGACCTCGGTGGTGTCCGCCGATCTGTCCACCGAGCTGGCACCCGGCTCCACCGAGACCGGCTGGCTCGCCCAGCGGGGCCACGTCCCGCTCGGCTACCTGGGCGACGCGGCCAAGACCGCCGCCACGTTCCCCGTCATCGAGGGCACCCGCTTCGCCGTCCCCGGTGATCGGGCGAACTGGAACGAGGACGGGATCATCGAGCTGCTCGGCCGGGACTCGGTCACCATCAACTCGGGCGGCGAGAAGATCTTCGCCGAGGAGGTCGAGCAGGCCCTCGCCCACCACCCGTCCGTCTACGACGTGATCGTGGTGGGCCGCCCGAGCGAGCAGTGGGGCTCGGAGGTCGTCGCCATCGTCCAGCTGGCCGAGGGCGCCGAGGTGACCGACGAGGAGCTCCTCGCCGAGGCCGTCACCCACGTCGCCCGCTACAAGCTCCCGAAGGCGTTCGTCTACCGCGAGGCCCTGGTCCGCTCCCCCGCCGGCAAGGCCGACTACCGCTGGGCGAGAGAGCAGGCCCTCTAGCGACGCTCGGCGTCGCCGAGGTCGGCCAGCTGGGCGGAGACGCCGTCGGCCTCGGCGCCGATGGTGGTGTCGTCGCCGTGGCCGGTGTGGACGACGGTGTCGCCGGGGAGGGTGAGCAGGCGCTTGGCGATGCTGTGGAGGATCGCCGGCTTGCTGGAGAACGAGCGGCCGGTGGCTCCCGGCCCGCCGTTGAACAAGGTGTCGCCCGAGAACAGCACGGCACCCTCGGCGTCGTGGAGGCAGCAGCCGCCGGGGCTGTGACCCGGCGTGTGCAGGACCCGCAGCGTGGTGTCGCCCACGGTCACCTCCTGGCCGTCGGCCAGGGGGGCGTCGACGGGGCGGTCCGGGTTCACCACCTCCCAGAGCATCCGGTCGTCGGGGTGCAGCCAGATCGGGGCGCCCGTGGCATCGGCGACCTCGGCCGCCACGTTGATGTGGTCGTTGTGGCCGTGGGTGCACAGCACGGCCACCACGCGCCGTCCGGCCACGCCCTCGATGATGGGCGCCGCCTCGTGGGCGGCATCGACGACCAGCACCTCGTGGTCGTCGCCGACCAGCCAGATGTTGTTGTCGACGTCGAAGTCCTCGCCGTCGAGGGAGAACGTGCCGCTGGTGACCACCCGCTCGACCCGGGCGGCCATCAGCGGACCGCCCGATCGCCGATGACGACCACCGAGCGCAGGACCTCGCCGCGCTCCATGCGGTGGAACGCCTCCTCGACCTCGTCGAGGGCGATGGTCTCGGAGACGAACCGGTCGAGGTCGAGGCGGCCCTGGAGGTACAGGTCGATCAGCATCGGGAAGTCCCGGCTGGGCAGGCAGTCGCCGTACCACGACGGCTTGAGGCGACCGCCCCGGCCGAAGAAGTCGATCATGGGGAGCTCGATGCGCATCTCGGGGTCCGGGACCCCGACCTGCACCACCGTGCCGGCCAGGTCGCGGGCGTGGAACGCCTGCTCGAACACGGCGGGATGGCCGACGGCCTCGATGCACACATCGGCACCGTTGCCGTCGGTGAGGGCCTGGATCGCGTCGACGGGGTCGACCTCGGAGGCCAGGACCGTGTGGGTGGCGCCGAACGCCGTGGCCAGCTCGAGCTTCTTGGCGTCGAGGTCGACGGCGATGATCTTCGACGCGCCGGCCAGGCGGGCGCCCATGATGGCGGCGTCGCCGACCCCGCCGCAGCCGAAGACGGCGACCGAGTCCCCGGGACCGACCTCGCCGGTGAACATGGCGGCGCCGATCCCGGCCATGACGCCGCAGCCCAGGAGACCGGCGGCCTCGGGACGGGCCCGGGCATCGACCTTGGTGGCCTGGCCCGCGGCGACCAGCGTCTTCTCGGCGAAGGCGCCGATGCCCAGCGCCGGGCTGAGCTCACGGCCGTCGAGCGTCATCTTCTGGGTCGCGTTGTGGGTGGCGAAGCAGTACTGGGGCCGGCCGCGCCGGCACGAGCGGCACTCGCCGCACACGGCCCGCCAGTTCAAGATCACGAAGTCGCCGGGCGCCACATCGGTGACATCGGGGCCCACCGACTCCACGATCCCGGCGGCCTCGTGGCCGAGCAGGAACGGGAAGTCGTCGTTGATGGCGCCCTCGCGGTAGTGCAGGTCGGTGTGGCACACGCCGCACGCCTGCACCTGGATCAGCGCCTCACCGGGTCCGGGATCGGGCACCTCGATGGTCTCGACCGACACCGGCGCCCCCTTGCTGGTGGCGACCACGCCCTTGACCTGCTGTGCCATCGCTGACCCCTTCGCTTGACCGTCGGCGGGACCGTACCCCGCGAAGGTCAGGTGCGGGGAAGGCCCTGCGTCCAGGCCCATGCCGCGTCGGCCTGGGCCTCCAGCTCGGCGACGGTGCCGGCGTTGTCGATGACGAGGTCCGCCTTGGCCACCCGCTCCTCGCGCGAAGCCTGCCGGGCGACCCGGGCGCGGGCGTCGGCCTCGGAGAAGCCCCGGTGCTCGACGAGCCGGGCGATGGCGACCTCCGGATCCACGTCGACGACGATGGTCCCGGCCATGTCGTCGCGGCCGGACTCCACCAGGAGCGGGACGTCGAGGACCACGACGCGGTCCCCGTCGACCTGCTCGGCGATGCGCCGCTCGATCTCGAGCGCGACGGCCGGGTGGACGATGGCGCCGAGGTCGCGGAGGGCCGCCGCGTCGTTGAACACGATGTCGGCGACCGCCTGGCGGCGCAGCGTGCCGTCGCTCTTGAGGATCGCGGGCCCGAAGCGCTCGACCATGGCCGCCAGCACCGGCTCACCGGGCCGCTGGAGCTCGTGCACGATGGCGTCGGCGTCGATCACGACCGCACCGTGCTCCGCCAGGCGAGCCGACACGGTCGACTTCCCCGACCCGATCCCTCCGGTCAACCCGATGAGCAACATGGCCCCACGGTAGGACCCGCGCGCGCCGGGGCCGGAGTCGTAGCCTGACGACCGATGACCATCGTGTCCGATGCTCCCGACCTGCGGCGCGCTCCGACGACGCCGCCCCGCGGTCGCTGGGCCATGGCACCCGACGACGAGCTCCGCACCGATCAGGTGGCGCCGTTCCGCCCGGCCATCCTCGGCATCCGCGGCGGGACCACGGCCGTCTCGGTGGCGCTCGCGAGCCCGGCGTTCACCGATGGCGATCTGTGGACCGTCGGCTGGTGCTTCCTGATCGTCGGGTACAACGTCTTCCGCATCGTGCGCCCGGTGCGCTACGTCGACGACCTCCGCAGCCTGGTCCGGGTCATCGGCGAGGTGGCGTTCCACACCATCGCGGTGGCGGCCACCGGGTACTGGGAGTCGCCGTTCATCTTCGCCCTGATCACCGCGGTGATGGTGGCCGGCTTCGCCCGGGGCTTCGCGTTCGCGCTGCGCGTCAGCATCGCCTCGTGCCTGGCGATCGGCATCCCGTTCATGCTCCAGGACGGCGCCACGGTCACCGACCTGCGGACCTCGGCCCAGTGGACGGTCGAGCTGATCCTGGTGGCGCTCATCGCCGGCTACGCCCGCCGGGTCACCGGCGAGGCCGATCGGGCCCACTCGCTCGCCCTCGACCGCCTCGGCCGGCTGGCCGACGCCAACACGCTGCTGTACTCCCTGCACCGCGTCGCCCAGTCCCTCCCCGCCTCGCTCGACATGGAGGAGGTCCTCGACACGACGATGGGCCGGCTCCGGGATCTGTTCACCTTCGACGGGGCGACGGTCCTCCTCCTCGACGAGACCGACGAGAGCTGGGTGGTGGTGCGGTGGGACGGGCCGCGCCCAGCGCCGTCCTACGCCACCCACGAGCTGCCAGGTCCGCTGCAAGAGGCGCTCGCCGTCCGCCAGCCCGTGATGATCAACGAGCTGCTCCACTCCGGCGGCGGGGTGTCGGCGGAGATGGTGTCGGGCCTGTACGCCGCGCTCCCCGCCCGCCAGGCGGTCGTCGGGCTCGTCGCCCTCGAGCACCGCCACGCCGCCCACTTCGAGCTGCGGGACCAGGAGCTGCTCAACGGGTTCGTGGAGCCGGCCGCCCTCGCCGTCGACAACGCCCGCTGGTTCGCCCGCCTCCGCACCGTCGGCGCCGACGAGGAGCGCACCCGCATCGCCCGCGACCTCCACGACCGCATCGGCCAGTCGCTCGCCTACCTGGCGTTCGAGCTGGACCGCATCGTGAAGGCCGACGGCCAGGGCAAGCCGGTCTCCACCCAGCTGGGCCAGCTCCGCAACGACGTGCGCGGCGTCATCGGCGAGGTCCGCGACACCCTCTACGACCTGCGCACCGACGTCACCGACTCCAAGGACATGCCGGCCACGCTCCAGGAGTTCCTCGACCGGGTGGCAGCTCGGAGCTCGCTCGAGACCCGCCTGGACCTGCGGGTGAGCGGACGGTTGCCGCTGCTCCAGGAGCGCGAGCTGTGGCGCATCGCCCAGGAGGCGGTGACCAACGTCGAGCGCCACGCCAAGGCCAGCCGCGTGGTCGTCACGTGGCAGAGCGACGGCGCCCGGGCGCTGCTGCTCGTGGCCGACGACGGGATCGGTTTCCCGACCTCACGGGCGGGCCGCCTCGACAGCTACGGCATCGTCGGCATGCGGGAGCGGGCCGCCAGCATCGGGGCCACCCTCGACATCGCCGGGACGCCCGATGTGGGCACCACGGTCCGCTGCGAGGTCCGCCCCATCTGATGACCTCCTGTGCGAGGATGACCCCGCCCTGGTCTGCACCCCGATCTGAGAGAACCACATGGCAATCCGCCTGATGCTCGCCGACGACCACCGGATGCTCCGTGAGGGTCTGCGTCGCTCGCTCACCGACGAGGGCTTCGATGTGATCGGCGAGGCGTCCGACGGCGACGAAGCCATCCGGCTCGCCGATTCGCTGCGGCCGGACGTGATCTTGATGGACGTGACCATGCCCGACGTCGACGGCGTCGAGGCCACCCGCCGGATCCACCAGCAGCACCCGGAGATCCGCATCGTGATGCTCACCATGCACGCCGACCAGAGCGTGATCGCCGAGGCCCTGCGCGCCGGTGCGTCGGGCTACCTGGTGAAGGACTGCTCCACCGACGAGATCGCCGATGCGGTCCGGATGGCCGCCAACGACGAGGCCACCCTGTCCCCGGAGTTCGCCAACGCCATGCTCGACGAGGTCCGCCGGATCGACCCCGACCCGGCCGACGACGACGCGGACCGGGTGGTCACCAAGCGCGAGGTCGAGGTGCTCCAGCTCATCGCCGACGGCTGCTCGACGCCCGAGGTGGCCGAGCGGCTGTTCATCAGCCAGAAGACGGTCAAGAACCACCTGGCATCGATCTACCACAAGCTCGACGCCCGGGACCGCACGCAGGCGGTCCTCCAGGCCGTCCGCATGGGCATCGTCCGCCTCAGCTAGACAGCGCGGCCAACGCAGGGGGCGCAGGGGGCGCGCCGATGGAGCAGGACCTCGGCCCTGCTCCACCGGACGGGGTCCCCTCCATCACGGGCAACCGGTTCTCGATCGTGGTGGGCCCTCAGCGGGTGCAGAGCGTCTGGGCGTCGTACGCCTTCTGGATGCAGTCGGCCGAGTTGTTGAACCCGCCGCCCGTCGACGATCCGAAGAACGAGACGGCGGAGAACGTGACGACGGCGATCAGGGCCAGCAGGAGGGCGTACTCCACGAGGCTCGCTCCCCGTTCGGCCTGCTCGTGGCGTCCTCGAGCTGGATGTTGGTGACGGAGCATCGGTATCCCTCCAAGAATTGCTCTTCTGGATCATCGGCACGCATTTCCCGCCTCTGGATAGGCCATGCGGCCCAAACCGGTGCAGACCCTCACCCTCCGGCGGCTGCGGACCCCGGCGGGACCGCCACCACCCACCCAGGATCGCGGTGGACGATGGTCCAGCCGTTGTCCGGATCCTCCAGCCAGTCACCGAAGGGGCTGTCGGTGTCCCAGAGGACCGCCGACGGATCGATGGCCTCGAGGGCGCCCTCCCGGTCTCCATCCTCGGACCGGACGTCCTCGTACTGGTCGATCACCCGCGTCGGATACATGTCGACCCGGTCGTCGAAGAAGACCTTGACCTGGTCCGGGCCGTACCTCAGCTCGAAGTAGTTGCCGACGAAGTCCCGCGTCAGGACCCGGTCCCGGGGGCCGAGCAGATCGTGCTCCCGCATCCACGCCGCCGAGTCGACCGGGTAGCCCGACAGATCGGCGTCGGGTCGCTGGAGCCCCACCAGGCCGACCAGGACGAACAGCACCACCAGCGCGATCTGGACCGGGCGCAGGACGCGCCGGGCCGTACGACCGTCGATGGTGCCCAGCCCGGCGGCGGCCGCGGTCACCGCCGGCACCATGATCAGGCTGGCGTGCACGATGTTGCGGCTGGCCTGGAGCGACAGCGCCCCGAACACCAGCACCGGCAGGATGCTGCGCCACCTGCGGTTCCGGCTGACCACCAGGGCGACCGCGATGAGCAGCTGGATGAGGAACAGCCGCTCGTCGAGGCCCGAGAACGTGGGCGACTGCCACTCGAGGGTGTGGGCGAAGGCGTCTCGGCGCTGCAGGAGCTGGGCGGGGAACACGAGGAGCCGCCAGCCGAGCGGGTTCAGGAGCCCGCCCAGCAGCGTGCCGAGCGCGGTCCAGGCGAAGATGCGGATCTCGAGCGTCGGGCGCTCCCGGTCCAGCAGCCGGCCCGCCCCGTACACGCCGACGGCGACGAGGGCCAGGGGGAACGAGCCGTGCACGTTGACCCACACCCACATGGCCGGGATCAGCCACCGGGGGTCGAGGCGGTCCTCGAGAGCGAACAGCACCGCCATCATGAGCACCAGGCTGAGCAGCAGCGGCCGCTCGACCCAGTAGCCCCAGCCGACGGCGACGACCGGCACGGCCACGAGCAGCCGTCCGCTGAGCGTCACGGCCGTGCTGGTGAGGCGCCAGACCAGCTGCGTCAGCGCCACGCAGCAGACGGCGACCAGGACCCGGATGCCGATCAGGCCGACGGCCTGGTCGATGAGGGCGTAGATCGTGCTCGCCCCCCAGCTCTGGACGGTCCATGCCGCTCCCGGAGCGCTGAACGAGTACGGGTCGGCGCGCGGGATGCCTCCGTCGAGGATGATGCGCCCGGTCGCCAGGTGGGTGAAGAAGCTGTTGTCGAACAGCGGCTCGAGGCCGATCCCGAGGCCGACGACGGCCAGGATCAGGGCGACGACGGTGTTGAGCGACGGACCCGCCTGCGGGCGCGGCTCCTCGGTGGCTTCCACGCCCGCCAGCATGACCGCTGGGTCAGAACTTCTCTTTGATGTTGATGATGGCGGGGCCGATCACCACGACGAACAGCGCGGGGAACACGCAGAACACCATCGGGATCATCATCTTCACCGGGGCCTTCTGGGCCTTCTCCTGCGCCATCTGGCGGCGCTTGATGCGCATCTCGTCGGCCTGGGCGCGCAGCACCCGGCCGATCGACACGCCGAAGGTGTCGGCCTGGAGGATGGCGAGGACGAACGAGCGCAGCTCGGGCACATCGGTGCGCTTCTCCATGGCGCGCATGGCCTGGGCCCGGCTGGCACCGGCGCGGACCTCGCCGAGCATGCGGGCGAACTCCTGGGTGAGCGCACCGGGGACGGAGCTGACCGTGCGGTCGAGCGCCTGCTCGAAGCCGAGGCCGGCCTCGACGCTGATCACGAGCAGGTCGAGCACGTCGGGGAGCTTCTGCTTGATCTCCCGCTGCCGCTCCTCGACCCGTCGGTTCAAGATGGCATCCGGGCCGTAGATCATCACGGCGGCGAGCAGCCCGGCGCAGGCGAACCCCTTCGGGCCGCCCATCCCGAGGACGCCGAGCACCAGGATCAGCGCGACCGGGGTGAGGGCGAAGCCGACGACCTTGATGGCGATGAAGCGGTCGACCGCATCCGGCGAGCTGTTGCCCGACGCGGTGAGACGGGTCCGCACCTTGTCCGAGTAGCCGTCGGGCGTGAACCGCTTCCCGAACTCCACCAGCCGCTCCATGACGGGGGCGATGGTGCGCTCCTTCATGGGCTTCAGGAGCTCGGCGTCGCGGACGTTGTC
Source organism: Ilumatobacteraceae bacterium (assembly GCA_025463265.1). Classification (GTDB taxonomy): domain Bacteria; phylum Actinomycetota; class Acidimicrobiia; order Acidimicrobiales; family Iamiaceae; genus Aquihabitans. The sequence continues at coordinate 5,313 of JAOBWH010000171.1, read as the reverse complement.
CACCTCGTAGCCGTCGAGCTGGCGGAGCGAGGCGCGGACGGTCGCCTTCTCGTCGGCGCTGGAGAGCACGGTCCAGAGGCCGACCCCGATGGCGAGGGCGAGGAGACCGAGTGCGAGCGGGAGCATGAGTGCCTCAGATCTTGATGTTGATGATCTTCTTCATCCAGGCGAACCCGATGAGAAGCGAGACGAGCGAAGCGAGCAGGAGGATGTGGCCCAGCGTCGTGGCGCCGAGCGGGGCCATGTAGGTGGGGTTGGACATCCACATGAAGAGGCCGAGGCCGACCGGCAGGAGGCCGAGGATGATGGCCGAGATCTTGCCTTCCGCCGTCAGGGCGGCGATGTCTCGGCGGAGCCGTTCGCGGTGGACCATGGTGTCGGCCACGGTGAGCAGCAGTTCGGACAGGTTGCCACCGACCTCCCGCTGGATGCGGATGGCCATGACGGCCCAGGCGAAGTCGGCACTGCCCATGCGCTCGGCGACCGCATCCATGGCGTCTTCGATCTCGCGGCCGAGGCGGGCCTCGGTGATGACCCGGCGGAGCTCCTGGCCCATCGGGTCGTTGACCTCCTTGGACACGGCCTCGACGCCCTGGAGGAGCGAGTAGCCGGCCCGGAGCGAGCCCGACAGCAGGTTGAGCGTGTCCGGGAGCGCCGTCTGGAACTTCTTGCCCCGCGAGTTGGCGAGGAAGTTCACCACGGCCGGCGGCACGAGGACCGTGAGGACGAGGACGCCGAGGCCGGCGACGAAGCCGAGCAGGGCGAGGGCCAGCAGCGACACGAGCAGCGCCCCGGCCCCGTAGAAGAACAGGGCCTCGGCCGCACGCAGCGGGAGATCGGCGCGCTCGAGCGCCCGTTCGACCTTGACCAGGAACCCCTGGCGCTCGGCGAACTCCTCGGTGAGCTCGACCGCTCGCTGGAGCAGCGCGGTCTGGGCGAGGGCACCGTCGGCCTCGTCGGGCGAGACCGGACCTTCGGAGTAGGGCCGCAGGACGGCGTTGAGGCTCTCGTCCGTGCTGGAGGCGAGCGAGGCCAGGGCGTAGGCGCCGAGGCCGACCGCCAGGCCGACGAGCGCCAGGCCGACCGCTCCACCGAACTTGCCCTGGAGCCACTTGGGACCGAACCCGTCCGGGGGCTTGACGACCTCGGCGGTCGCCGCGCCCTGGACGTTGGCGCCGGCGACGTACGACGCCGAGCGCTCGAGGTTGCCGACCGCGACCGTCACGTCGACCTGGCCCTGCACGGCGCTGGACTCGTAGGTGGCGACGTACTGGCTCTGCATGGTGGCGGCCAGGTCCTTGAACGCCTTGGCGGTGCCGGGACCCTTGGCGGCGGTGAAGGTGGCCCCACCGGTGCGGTCCATGATCGACTTGATGCCCGCGCTGTCCGCGCCGCCTGCGTGGTCGAGCTCGATGGCGAAGAACGCCGCTCCGGAGGCGACGGCCGAGGCCCGGGCGGTGTCGACATCGACGCCGTCTCGTGAGGCATCGTCCTTGCCGTCGGTGACCAGCACGATGTTCGGCTGGAGCTCCGACGGGGTGTCGAGCAGCTTGGCGGCCTTGCTCACGCCCGACCAGGTGGCGCCCTTGCCGTCGGTCGGCGCAGCCATGGCGTCGATCGCCGACTCGAGCTGGTCGACGTTGTCGGTGAAGCCGGTCTCGACGACCACGGCGTCGCTGAAGCTCACGACGGCGGCCTCGTCCCCGGCAGCCAGGCCGCCCACGGTGGACTTGAGGCCTTCTTTGACGTCGCTCAGCGCGCCGTCGTCACCCATCGATCCCGACAGGTCCACGACGTAGACCGTGCGCTGGCCCTGCTCGGCCTTGGAGAAGTTGGTGAGCTCTTTGATCTTGCGCTCCTGGCCGTCCTCTCGGACGGTCAGGCTCTTGAGGTCCTGCGGTGCCCCGGTGTAGAGGAACGTCACCTGCACGTTCTTGCTGTCCGTCCCGTCGATGGACCGGATGGCGAGCATGCTCTCCTCGGACTGGGCCGAGGCGGTGGGGGCGATCAGCAGCGCACCGAGGGAGGCGAGCGCCCCCGCGGCGACGGCGAGGCGCGTGCGGCGGCGCATCACCAGGCTCCGACGGCGCGCTTGGCGAACGCCTCGGGCTGGAAGACCTCCGGGCCGAGGCGGATGCCCTGGTCGGCGAGCTTCTCGGCGAACTTCGGTCGCACGCCGGTGGCCTTGAGGTGGCCCCGGAACCGGCCGTGCTCGTCGACACCCATGCCGAAGTCGAACAGGAACACGTCCTGGAGGGTGATGACGTCACCTTCCATGCCCTGGATCTCGGTGATGTGGGTGATGCGGCGGGTGCCGTCCCGGAGTCGGGTGAGCTGCACGATGCAGTCGATGGCCGAGGCGATCTGCTCGCGGATGGCCCGGACCGGGAGGTCGAACCCGGCCATGAGGACCATCGTCTCGAGGCGGCTCACGACGTCTCGGGGCGAGTTGGCGTGCACCGTCGTCAACGAGCCCTCGTGACCGGTGTTCATCGCCTGCAGCATGTCGAGCGCCTCGGCGCCACGCACCTCACCGACGATGATGCGGTCGGGCCGCATGCGCAGCGCGTTGCGGACCAGGTCACGGATGGCGACCTGCCCGCGACCCTCGGCGTTGGCCGGCCGCGACTCGAGGGTGACGACGTGCGGCTGAGGCATCTGGAGCTCAGCAGCGTCCTCGATCGTGATCACGCGCTCGCCCTCGGGGATGAAGCCGCCGACGACGTTGAGGGTCGTCGTCTTGCCCGAGCCCGTGCCGCCGGAGATGAGGACGTTGAGCCGGCCACGGACGCACGCCTCGAGGAACACGCCCGCGTCCATGCTCAGGGTCTTGTTCGACACCAGGTCGGCGATCGTGAAGGGCCGCTCGGCGAACTTTCGGATCGTCATCACGGGACCGCGCACCGACAGCGGCGGCAGGATCGCGTTGACACGTGAACCGTCGGGCAGTCGGGCGTCGACCATCGGTGAGCCCTCGTCGACGCGACGACCGACACCGGAGACGATGCGCTCGATGACCTGGCGGAAGTGCGCCTCGTCCGCGAAGGTCGCGTTGGTGTGCTCGATCCGCCCCTGCCGCTCGACGTAGATGTCGTTGTAGTTGTTGCACATGATCTCGTCGACACTGGGATCGCGCAGCAGCGGGTCCAGCGGGCCGTAGCCGAGGATGTCGCTCGACACCTCGGTGACGAGCCGGTTGCGCTCGTCGGTCGTGATGCGCGCGCCGCTCTTGGCGATCGCCTTGTCGAGCGCCTTGTCGACCTCGTCCGACAGGTCCTCGATGCTCGCGAGCCGCGAGCCGAGGTCCTCGACCACGAGGTCCTTCACCTGTCGCTTGAGGCCGTCCCACGCCGTGCCCGTCGGCTTCGCCGTGCGGACCGAGCGGCGGGCCGCGGGCGCGGCCTTGGCTCCTCGCGCTGCGGGCTTCTTGGCGGCGGCCACCGCGGCCTTCTCGGCCTCGAGCTGGGTGAGCCGGTCAGAGAGCTTCACGATGTCTTCTCCTCGGGGAGCGGGGTCGTGCGGGGCGGGGCGTCCTTGCCGGCGCCTTCCTTGCGGGGACGGAGCGCGGACAGGATCCGCGCGAGGAACGTCATCTCCTGGGCGGGTGCGAAACCGACGATCCCCGCCTCGGGCAGCAGCATCGGGACACCGGCGACGAGCCGCCGGCTGACCTCGGCCCGAGGGGCGGCCTCGCTGACGGGCAGGCCCAGGTTCACCGAGCGCGAGACCTCGCGGTCGTAGGGCAGCTCCAGGTCCCACCCGCGGCCGAGCACCCGCTGGATGTCGTCAGCCGTGAGCTCGACGCCCTTCTCCGCCTTGTTGAGGATGAGGTGCAGACCGTCGGTGGGGATCTGCAGGCGGTCCAGCGTCGTGAGGAAGACCCGCATGTTGCGGACGCTCGGGATGTCGAGCGTCGCGAGCACCAGCAGGTGGTCTGAGATGTCGAAGGCGCCGAGGACCACCTCGTTCAGCGAGGGCGGCGTGTCGATGAGGACGAAGTCGTACTGCATCCGCACCGCGTCGATGACGGCCGCGATCGTGGCCGGTCCCATGCCCTCCGCCGCGACCGGGTCCGGCGGGGCCGCGAGCACATCGAAGCCGCCCTTGTGCGGTGTCATCAGCGCGGAGATGTCGACGTTGCCCTCGTCGTCGAGCTCGACGTCGGCGATGGTGCGCTGCGGCTTGAGCTGCAGCGTCGCCACGACCTCGCCGAACTGCAGGTCGAGGTCGATGATCGCGACCCGCTTGCCCGTACCGGTGGCGAGCATGTAGGCGAGGTTGGTCGCGAGGAAGGTCTTGCCGCAGCCGCCGGTCGCGCTGGACACGGTGATGGTCAGCGCCGGCTCGGGCTCGGCGTCGACCAGGGGCTCCGGCTCGACGACCGGTTCGGGCTCCTCCTCGACCTCGAAATCCTCCTCGAGGTCCTCCTCGACCGTCTCTTCCTCCGCACGTGGCGACGGCACCTCCACGACGGTCGTCAACTCGTCCTTCAGGTGCTCGCTGACGCCGAGGGCGGTCAGCAGCGCCCGCCGGACCGCCGCAGGCCCGGCCGGCAGCTTGAGCAGCTGCTCGGCCCCGGCCTTCATCAGCAGCTGCGGGTCGGGAAGCGAGTCGGCCTCGCAGGCCACCATGACGACCGTGCCCGGGTGGGCCGCGTGCCACTTGGCGACGCGTCGCAGGCCGGTCACGGTCATCTCGCTGGGTCCGACCATCAGGACGTCGACAGGTCCCGTGGCGAACAGCGAGTCGACCTCGGCCGCCTTCGTGAACAGGTTGACGTCGACGGTGTCGTCGAGGCCTTCCACCGCCTTGATAAGGCTGCGGACGAGGGCGTCGGAGCGGTCCAGGACCACCACGAACGCCGGCGTGGGGGAGTCGGGCATGGTCAGCTCGACGAGGTCTTCGAGATCGTGAAGTACATGACGGTCGAGCTGCCAGCGGCCACCGCGGCGATCTGCTGAGCCTGCGCCTGGCTGACCTCCAGCAGGAAGTCGAGGTTACCGGCACCGGGGGTCACGACGGTGCCGTTGCCGTCGCCGGCGCCCGGCGTCGTGCGCAGCACGAGCACGTCGGACAGCAGCAGTCGGGTCTGACCGATCTGCACGGTGCCGTCGCCGTTGTCCTTGGGCTTCGCGACGACGTAGATGTTGATCTCGTTGCCCGGCACGGCGTAGCGCAGGCCGCCGGGTGCGAAGGCCAGCTCGACACCGATGGCCTGCTTGCCCGCGTGCAGCGAGATGCCCGCTGCCGTAGCCGCGGCCGGCCCGCCGAAGCTGGTCCCCGTGATGATCTGGCCGGCCGGGATCTTGCCGG